>SABI01000307.1 GCA_009929055.1 Spirochaetia bacterium
ATTGCTCTTGTTGTAGGAAGAGATCATGCAGCAGCTTTAAGCTCTGGAACAGGAGCAATGCATCTGGCCCTACAGTACTTGGGTGTAGGTCCTGGGGATTATGTCTTTAGCCCTTCCCTTACCTTTGCAGCTACGTGTAATCCTATACTGTATGTGGGTGCTACCCCTGTTTTTATTGATAGTGAACCTTTGACTTGGAATATGTCTCCAAAAGCCTTAGAAAAGGCCTTTGAAACATATCCCCATCCCAAGGCTGTTATGACTGTTAACCTATATGGTCAGTCATCTCTGATGGATGAGATTCTTGCTATTTGTGAAGCACATAACGTTCCTCTTTTAGAAGATGCAGCGGAGAGCTTGGGAACTACGTATAAGGGCAAGCCCTCTGGTTCTTTTGGCTATATGAGTATTCTCTCTTTTAATGGCAACAAAATCATCACAACAAGTGGTGGTGGTATGCTTGTTTCCAATGATGAAGAGGCAATCAATAAAACTCGTTTCCTTGCTACCCAAGCAAGAGAGAAAGAACGTTGGTATGAACATAAAGAAGTTGGTTTCAACTACCGTATGAGTAGTGTATGTGCTGCAATAGGAAGAGGTCAGCTTACTGTTCTTTCAGATAGGGTAGAGAAGAAGCGAGCAATCTTTAAGATGTATAAAGAAGGATTCAAAGAGCTGGAGTTTATCCATATGCAGCCAATGCATAAGGACAATGTTTCCAACTGTTGGTTATCAACAATGATCTTTGATGGTGTTGATCCTATCAAGGTAATGGAACACCTGGAACAGGATAACATAGAGTCAAGGCCAATCTGGAAGCCTATGCATCTACAGCCTTTATATAAGAGTGCTCCTTTTGTAAGTGAACTTGATACAGGATCAACTGCAGAAAACATCTTTGCTACAGGTATTTGTCTTCCTAGTGATACTAAGATGACTGAAGAAGAGCAGCAGAGGGTTATAGATTCTGTCCATGCATTTTTCAAATAGAATCTATTAACCAGTTTATAAGATTTTGACTGTATTCCTCTTGATAAAATAAGTATATAGAACGCTGTGAATTATTAAAAATCTAATGGAATTAGGATGGATAACTTGAACTACTCTTCAGCTATTATTTTCGCTCCTCACCCTGATGATGAGATATTAGGATGTGGTGGCACGATATTAAAAATGATTCACCAAGGTATAAAAGTCTTTGTTTGTATTGTCACCAAAGGGGGAGAGCCCTTATTTCGTGATAGTGATGTGGCTCACACAAGACAAGAGGGTTTGTCTCTCCATAAAAAAATGGGGATTTCCGATACTATATTTCTGGATTATCCTGCAGTTATGCTAGAAAATGTGCCTAGGTACGAGTTAAACGAATCGTTTACAGCAATCATTCAGGACATCAAGCCAGATATTGTTTTTATGCCACATCCCCATGATATGCAACGTGATCATCAATTAGTATCTGAAGCATTAATGGTGGCCCTACGTCCAAAGTACTCACATAAAGTAAAGCAAGCTCTATTTTATGAAACACTTTCTGAAACGGAATGGAATATACCTAATGCTGCTAACTTTTTTATACCAAATGTATATTCAGATATTTCATCTTATCTAACACAGAAATTAGAAGCTATGTCCCATTACCAGAGTCAACTTGCTTCTTTTCCTAATCCTCGTTCACTTGAAGCGATTGAAGCTCTTGCAAAATACAGGGGATCGACTGTCTGTGTTGGAGCAGCAGAAGCCTTCAGTCTTGCTAGAGGTGTTTTTTAGTGTATTTCCATATAAAAAGGGTTTTTGATTTTCTTTTTTCCCTACTAGGAATTATAATCTTATTCCCTTTATATTTTTTATTGTCTATATTTATTATAATAAATATGGGATTCCCTTTCATTTTTGCTCAAACGAGAACTGGGTATAAGGGGAAAGACTTTATGCTGTTTAAATTCAGGACTATGACCTCAAAAAAAGATTCCGATGGAAATCTGCTTCCCGACAACAGACGCCTGACTTTTTTCGGTAAATTTTTAAGATCAACTTCACTTGATGAACTACCTGAACTTTTTAATATTTTGAAAGGAGAGATGTCAATAATTGGGCCAAGACCTCTACCCCCTTTATATAATGATTACTATAAAAAGTTTGAGAAAGCGAGGTTCAAAGTTAAGAGTGGACTGATACCTCCCGATTCAGTTGATACAGATCCTGTTATTAGTTGGGATAAGCAATTAGAATATGAAGCTAATTATGCAAATAATTTATCTTTTCAAAGTGATGTCAAAATCTTAATTGGGGTTTTTAATATTCTTGTCAAAAGAAGCAAAAGTCAGTACGGAGAATATATTAGAAAGGCTTTAAATGACGAGCGAAAAGATATGTTCAATTCTGAGGGTGTTAAATGATCAATAAAGATGAAATAAAAAAAATAGTTGAAACATATGGTAATCCAGTGTATGTATTTGAAGAAGAAAAATTTCTCCAAAACTATGATAATTTGCAAAGTGCATTTAAGAATATATATCCTAATTATGGAATTGGTTATTCCTATAAAACTAATTACACACCATACATTTGCAAAATCGTGAAAGAACTTGGAGGCTTTGCTGAAATTGTTTCAGATATGGAATATCACCTCGCAAAGCAACTAGGGTATGAAAACAGTCAAATCATCTATAACGGGCCTTGGAAAGGAGAAAAACTGGAAGACCACATCCTTGCTAATGGTATGGTTAACATTGATGGCATAGATGAGGCGCAACGAATAGTACTATTGGCAAAGCAAAATCCTGAACGGCTTATCTCTATTGGTTTAAGAATAAATACAGATATTGG
>SABI01000308.1 GCA_009929055.1 Spirochaetia bacterium
AGTAAATAAGATGATTGAAGACTTGAGGAAGGTTCAGGTAGCTGAAATAGAAGATGATGTATATTTGCTAATAAATTCGACTAATATACTTAAAAAAATGTGTCAGTCCGTAGAACTACGCACTGAATAAAAACCTAGAGGTAATGTAAGCTAGCATTCAATGAGGTTTTGAATGCTAAATAATAGAGATATAGTTTATGGTAATTGTTGTTTAGATCGATGCAGAATTGATCTTGGCCATTCTAGCTTCATATTCTTCAGTAGAGAGCATGTTCTGAGCAAGAAATTTGTATTCATCAGTGACAATAGACAAGTCTTGTTGAGTTACATTCCATGGCATGAGCGGTTCAAGATCCTCAGTACTAATTTCCCAATCAATACATTCTCCCCCTTTCATAAATACATAGGAAAGGTAGTCACGGGGATTAAGATTATACATTTTGGCGGTCTCAAGGATGCTATACATCAGAGAACTTGCTTTTGCTCCATCTTCACTACCGTTAGTAATCCAGTTTTTAGATCCAAGTTTTATTACTTTTACGAGACGTTCGCTACGATTATTATCGAGTTCTATCTTAGCTGTTTGAAAAATATTTTCTATACGGTTCCAGTTATTCAAAGTGTATGTTACTGCTCTTTTAAGAGGAATACTTCGTTTATATCCAGTATCAGCACAATTGGTGCACCATGTTTTGAGCTCTTCAAGGATAGGCAAACAAATAGCATTTCTTCTTGTAAAGAACTCTTCTTCAGAGATTTCTCCAGATCTATACATATCTCTAAGTTTCCCATCCTCATGATAGATTTGTCCAAAATAATCAAGAGGAATTTTAACATCAGCTTCAGAACCAGTTACTTTACGGTAATCTATATACCTTCGCCTACAATGAGCGAGACAAATGCAAAGAGTTGCTTCATGAAGATATGCAGGATAGGAAGAATAGGCATCTGTCATGCAATACCCTTTATAGGTTCTAAAATTACTAAGTGGATCTTCTCCGCCTCTTCCCTCAAAATAACGGTACCAGGCAAACTCATTGTTATTAAATATCCAGATATAGTTCTTTTTCTTTTTACTCTTTTGAGTAACGGTGGGAACTTCATCAATATAGAGAACTTCAGAGGTTTTTGCTTTTTTCTCAAACAAGAATTCCATATTATGAAGTCTCTCATATATTTGCAGGTGGTAGCGGTCAAAGTCCTGCCTACTCAAATTACATCCATCAAGTTTCAACGACTGGCTGTATCTATTAAATGGAATATGCAATGCATACTTTTTATAACATGCATCACCAAGGAAAATATCTCCTACTTTTGTTTTTGGAAGAAAGCGAGGATCTGCTTTTACGGTGATGATGCTATCTTCACCAGTAGCAATTTCTCGAATTGCATATTTTTTTCTTTTTACTTTCACACAAATCACAGCATTAATAATCTGATAGAATTCACTTACATCTTCTCCAAGATCTCTTACTTTAAAACCAGATTCTTGAAGTATTCTTATTTCTTCTTCATCAAGAGTATATATTTTCTCCGCAACATTATGGTACCCACTGAGTTCTTTTCGACTATAGTGTGGTTTTTTTATTTGAGTATCTATTACTTCTTGAGGAAGAGGGAGCAGCAATCTGTTTTCATCCTCAATAATCTGTAAATCTTCACTGAAGAGATCTAGGTCTTTCTCTGAAGATTGAGCACATCGAACATCGGCTCGTCCATTAAGTAAAGAAATAATGAGTGCTAATTTTGTAGCCATTACTTCTTCAGCTGCTATTGATTCAAGAGCTCGAAAAGCAGCTTGTTTTGCGAATGAAATAAGGTCTTCTCTTGGTGCATTAGCAAAAAAATCGTCATCAGGCATCTGTAGCTGGGATTGAGGAATTTTCTCCTCTTTCTCTTTGGTTCCCAGTGCAATAATAACTGAACGATCTGTATGACTAACTTCAAATTTCATGTAAATACGATAGCATAAAAGAGTAAGTTTGTACATCATTTGATAGCATAATATTGAAACTATAACTACTTTTTTATGATGTAGTTATAGTATTAAGTCATTATTTATTACATTTCATCTCTTACGAAAACTTTACCTCAGCCCAAGGAACGAACTTACGAAATACATCTATTCCCTCGAGCAACTGACCTAATTGCTCAGGAGTAATCTTCATCACATCCTCATCACTTTTTGGCCATGCAAAGGTATAGCCTACTAAAAATTTCTGTATCAACCAGAATCCTGTCCCGTCCCATAAAACACACTTAATTGTAGCCTTTGATTTAGAACAAAAGATAAACAATCCTCCTTCAAGGACATCCATTTTCATTTGATTTTGAATAATTCCTACAAGACCAGCTATTGCTTTACGGCCGTCGGTGAATCCAGGTCGTAGAAATATTGGTACATTACTTGGGTTCATCATACGAAGTCCTTTACTGGTGGATCAACTAGAGAATTGGTTATGGTATTGAAAAAACCTACTAGAGCGAAGGGAGTTGAGTCAATTTCTTTCTTGTGAGATCTAGTATTTATTTTCTTCTGATTAGCTTTCTTTTTTGTGTGAGTTTTTCGTTTTCTTATAGAACGACGATGTGACCTCTTTTCCACTTGCGTAATCCCGAAGTTAAAAGGCTCTTTTTCTATTGTGTTCATGGCTTCCTCCATGAACCGTAGCTTAAAACATATTATAACTTCTCATCAGTGCGTAGTTCTACGGACTGACACCTTTGTTTATAAAAGATATCGTACAAATACTCTTTTTTAAAGAACAGGAAAAACCTGATTATTTTACATAGAATTTGAGTCTAACTATCTTTAAAGACA
>SABI01000309.1 GCA_009929055.1 Spirochaetia bacterium
ATCGATAATTCAACATGTAACCGAATTAGTGGCCTTAGTGTAGACTTAACTGTTGCAGCCTCTCTTGGTGCTATTTCAATTGTAGCTGTTAGGGGGTATTGGCTTCCAATTCTTATCCTCACTATTGTTGGGTCAATTATTACGTTAGTTATCCTTCCCGCCTATGCTTCAAGATTATATGATGATCATCAATTTTATCGCATGCTCCTTATCTATGGAACTGCTACAGGGACGCTCCCTACAGGCCTCGCATTGTTAAGAGTTGTTGACCCTGACTTTGAAACTCCTGCTGCAACTGATTATCTCTTTTCTGTAGGAATAGTGTTCCTTCTTGCTATACCTTTTATATTGAGTGTAAACCTTCCCGCTTTTAGCTACGTTCAAGGAGAACCACGTTTATTCTGGCTAGCAGTAGGAATTTCCTTTATCTATCTCTTGGGTGCTTTTATTGGCTATCTCTTGCTTGCAAAAAAGAAAGCTTTTATGTCTATGAAAACATTTTTCTTAACAGGTAAATAATGAGAGATTTTACAACATCCCTTGTAGAGACGACTAAAGAATTTGCTAAGCTGTGTAGTGAAATAGAGTATAGTGATGATGTATATGTATATCATCCTCTTCTTTATGCGTGGGATTTTCACAAGAAATATATTGAACAATTTGTGAAACAATACACTGAAACACTTTTTCTTGGGATGAATCCAGGTCCTTTTGGTATGGCTCAAACAGGAATACCTTTTGGAGAAGTGAGTGTTGTAAAAGACTATCTGTGTATTGATGAGTCGTTAAAGAATCTCCCTGCTACCCACCCTAAACGACCAATAGAGGGCCTTGTATGTTCTCGTAGTGAAGTTAGCGGAAGACGCTTATGGGGCCTAATTCAAAAAAGATATCCACTTAGTTCTAGTTTTTCTGAACATATCGCTGTTATGAACTACTGTCCAGTTGTCTTTGTTGATAAAGGGTCTACAGGGAAAAATATTATTCCCGAAAAACTTCCCATTCCTATACGAAAAGAATTAGAGCAACTATGTGACGAGTATCTTGATGAGATAATTAGGATCATTAAACCCACCTCAGTTGTTGGAATTGGCCAGTATGCCTTAAAGAAGCTAAAAGCGAGTGTTTCCCGAACTCATAGTACGATCTATGTAAGTTCAATTTTACACCCAAGTCCAGCAAACCCTAAAGCCAATAAGGGCTGGGAGTCAATTGTGGAGTCTGTACTAATTGAAGAAAATATTTGGAGTGATGTATGAGGATGATAGAAACCGAAAAGTCATATGCTAAAATTAATCTTCATTTGGGTATTGGTAAGAAAAGGGAAGATGGATATCACTCAATTTCTTCCCTTTTTCATCTTATTAATTTTTTCGATCTTATCACCATAGAAGTGATGAACAGTATGAATACTGAAGTCTGTATCATTGGGATGCCACAAGTTCCTACGCAAGAGAACCTGATGTACAAAGCTGCTCTCCTTTATCTTGATACAATAGGGGCAAAGGCGAAGATAATAATTACCATTAAAAAAAGAATGCCCATCCAAGGGGGTCTTGGAGGAGGCTCTAGTAATGCAGCAACTGTCCTCCTTTTATTGCAACGTATGTTTTCTTATCCTCTGTATAACAATCAGCTGTATGCACTTGGAAGTTTATTAGGTTCAGATGTCCCTTTTTTCCTCTATCAAGAACCTCTTTGCTATGTAAGTGGAAGGGGTGAGATAGTTACCCCCATTCCTTCAAGGAAAGATTTATCTCTTGTCCTTTCTACACCTCACCAATTTGGAGTTTCAACAAAGCAAGCTTTTCACGATTTAGATAAGACACGAGAGGCCGGGTGGGAAGAGCCTTGTTTCTTTAGTGAAGATGAATTATGTCATATCTATAAAAAACCTGTAAAAGAGTGGTCTTTTTATAACGATTTTAAAAATATTATTATTGCATATAATGATTTATATAGTAATATATACACCTTGGAAAATAAAGACTTCTTATGGTATACCTCAATTAGTGGTAGTGGATCATCGTTCTACACAATCACCGATAAGGGTGATGAGAGGGCTATCTTTGATGTATTTGAAGAAAAATATAGGACTCAAGTCACAAATACTTTGACAAATTGTATATTTCTCTTGTAAAGTAAACATAGATTTTACTATTTTACAGCATGAGAGGTGTTGAGATGAAAATTACTGACGTGAGGGTGAGAAAGATTACATCAGAGGGTAAATTGCGAGCATATGCTACCATTACGTTCGATGATCAATTTGTTATCCATAACCTAAAAGTTATTGACGGTAAAAGTGGGTTATTTGTGGCAATGCCTAGCAGAAAAACTAAAAGTGGTGAGTTCAAAGATGTTGCTCATCCAATTAGTAGTGAGTTTAGAGCTATTATGCAAGAAGCGATCCTTCAAGCATACGAGATAGCTGATGAACCTACTGATACCCAAGAATGGGAAGAATAGACTTAATTGAAGTGAATGTATTACAGCTCTTCACTAGGTGTTAAGGTCGTTGATACTTATTCATCGACTGTTTGAATACTTAATAAACATCGATGTGCAGTTTCCTTTGCAAAATGCAAGATAGCTCTTAAACTTAAGCTAGATGTTATTTCTTTAAGCAAATTTAATTATCATCATATTAATGAGACCCTCTTCACGTATAGGCGAAGGTAGAAGAGTCACCATTGGTTGGATATGAGCCAGGTAGTCACTTGTCTTTGTATCTCATCTCGGATAATTCTAATACCAATTAATTTTTCCTCATCGCTTCCGGTGAGGACGCTAGGATCAGGAAAGCTCCAGTGAGTG
>SABI01000032.1 GCA_009929055.1 Spirochaetia bacterium
GTAATGAGGGGGGCAAGATGGGTTGAAATTAAGAGGTACGATATGACTAGCGGGATTCCTGCTATAATAGTTCTAAACACATTACCCCTAAAAATGAGAACCATTACCGATACTTGGCTAATTAAGGCGACTAAGTCCCCTAAAGGGAGAGTTTTATTCCCTTTCACAATAAGTGCTAAAAATATTGCGATTGGCATTAAGATAATACCAGAAGTTAATATCGATTTATTGTGCATAAGAATCCCAGTGTCGAGGGCTACAAGTAGATTATCTTTATGAGGGAATCTTTTTTGGACAGCTTTTCTCAATGTTGAAGAAACATCTCCCATCCCTTTTCCAATGAGAGCACCACACTGAGGGAGAATAAACATAACAGCCGCTATATGAACACAAAGTTCTAGAGTCTCTTTTATAGGATATTTTGCTAAAATCCCTAGAAGTAATCCAACGAGGGCTCCAATCACCATTGGTTCTCCTAGGATACTTACCTCTTTATCACTCTTTTGAGGGTTATAATTTATTTTCTTTATAAAAGGGATTCTCTCAATTATTGCATCAAGAAATTGGGCATAGGGGAGTAATCCAACAGATGAGAGGGGGGAGAGGGTGATGCCATCTAGGGCCATCTCCCTTTTCACGGCAGGAGCTGCCCAGTCACCCATTTTTATTGTATAGATAGCAATCAATGCAGTAGCAATGAGGGCTAAGATAATATTATCACTCGCATTAAGAACTAAAGCGCCAAGCATAGCAAAGTGCCAATAATTCCAAATATCGAGATAGATAGTTCTTGTGAGGTTTAAGGTGAGCATCACTACATTAATAATGATTATTAATGGAATTGAGATATGGGCAATGGGGGAAGCCCAAGTGATAGCAGCAAGTGGTGGCCAACCCACATCAAGGATAGGAAGATCTATATTTCTCATAATCATGAGGTCTCTCACAGCTGGGTTTACATTACTGACAAAGAAATCAAAAGCAATAAAAATTCCAGCAAAACCGGTTCCTACCTGAAGAACTGAAAGAAATGCTTTTTTTACAGGCATTCGGATAATAAGAGCAATAATAAAAATAATAATTGGAAGCATTACATATGCTTTAAACTGAAAAAATTGATCTATTAATGTCTTTAAAAATTCCATATCTACTCCCCATAAAAAAAAGATTTTTATTCAATTTATTATAGCGCTATCATGACATGTTTAGGAATAGGTATCAACAACTCAAACAAAAAATGAAGGAAGAAGGGATTTCTCGTCAAAAAAGACTAAATTAGGTAGTAAAGATCATGATTAACATTTTTTTTGAAATTTCTATGATATTTTTACTTCTTATAATCTCTTTTAGTAGATGTCTGAGTAAAAGATGACAGAAGTAAAAAATATCTTTTGAACTTTTCTCCCCTGTTTTACCCCCTTTTTATAGTAATATGTCATAAGATAATATGAATTTTATTCATATCTGCATGAAATAGCGAGTTGTTAAAGGGTTAAAGAATCTTTTATTAAAATAATAACTAAAAAATCTCCATACAGTTGACATAAGTGCCCTGTTGTCATATTATAAATATGAATTTACTGAATTCAATGATTACGTTATGATACAAGGGAAGAGATATTTATATCTTCTAATCTTATGGGTAAATGAGGTGTTACATGATATTGGACACATTAGTAAAGAAAAGGTATTTGCATCGAGACACTTCAAGTGGTAGGATTCTTAATATGAAAAAAATACTAATAATTGTGGGTGTGTTGTTGTTGGTTGGAGTTTTTTCTCCAATATTTGCTTTTCAGTTTTCTCCTCTAGAACAAGAGTTTGCTCCAACAGGTGCAGAAAGTACGAAAACGTACACGATTGTAAATGACTCAGCGGACAGTATTGCGGTAGAAGTATCGGCACTCACGAGAAATCTCTCAACGAGTGGTGAAGAACTGAATGAAAGCGCAGCTGCCTATTTTTCAATAGTACCAAGTAAAGTAATTTTGAAACCTCAAAGTTCACAGATTGTAAGAGTTCAGTATCGAGGTCCACGAACAATTCCTACAGAACTTTCATTTAGATTAAGAGCCGAGCAAATTCCTTATACAAAAGGAAGAGCAACTGAAAACAAGAGTATGTTCAATTTTCTTTATGTCTATACGACAAGTTTATACATTACTCCAAATAGAATAAGCCCAAAAGTTGAAGTGACTTCTGCTATTCCCACTAAAACTAGTGATGGGAGAGAGGTTCTTACCCTCACTGTTGCGAATACAGGGACAATTCACCAAATTTTAAAAGATGTGAATGTCGAAGTAATACATAACCAAACTCGTTCTTCAGTAATTTATGAAGGTGAGGCCCTAGGATTCGTAAATGGATTAAATCTATTAGCAGGTAAAACAGTATCTGTTCAAGTTGCATGGCCAACTGGATTTAACTTCCCTACATCTACAACAAATCTTGGTTCCTTGCTGACACCCAAAATTACTTACGAGAGTGCTAACACTCTATAAGGCTACTCAATGGTTAATAATAAGAGAAGAACGCTTACATTTTTGGTGATATTAATCACATATTTTCTCATACTTCTCTTATTTGCTACTATATTATCGCCTAAAGAAGAAAAATTAAAAGAATCCACTATTTCAAAAGTAGAAGAAAAGGAAGTAATATCTCCCCAAATAACTGACGAAATAGTTTCTATTGAAGATATTCCACCTCTTAAAGAAATTGCTCAATTACCACCAATAGAAGAGACTTCTGTTGCCTTCGAAGGAGTCAAAGAAGAAGAGGATTTTATCCAATTTGAAGAAATAGAACCTGTAGAAGAAGAACCAGAAGTACCTTCTAATGAAGAACAAATTACTCCAATAGTTAATCTTGAAGAAGAATTTTCCCCAATTCCACAAGACGATTTTTTCTCTGATTTTGATGAAAATGCATTTGTTGAAGAAGATGATGATGACTTTTGGGCTGATTTCTACGTTGTAGGTGAAGAAGACACCTCCCTATTTGCTGGTGGAGAATACTATGTTCCTTTTTATGTTAATGATGAGTATATTACTGACATTAACGTCTTTTTTGAAGAAGATGAACTTTTTATTGATCTAGAAGAACTGGAAGTAGTTATTGGGACTTCTCTTATCCCCAAAGTATATGAAGCCCTTTTTGGTGCACAAGAAGAGAGTATTGGCTTACAAACTCTCATTGACCTCGGAATTGATGGATATTACGATTACCAAAAGTTTGAACTCTATCTCTACTTTCCTTCATGGATGTTACCAAAGAGAGTTCTTAGTATAAATAGAACTGGACTTGACCGCTATAGTGTCTACCAAATGAGTGGAAGTATTAACCTTGAGCGACCATGGTTCAGTACTCGAAGTAATCTTTCAATCTACTCATCAATTTCTTGGGATACTACAAAACCATTTACAATTAACTGGCCCTCATTGTTCACTCTCCAATCCCAATCCTCATTTACCCTTTTTGATGTAGCGTTCGACTTTTCTTTCTTAGTTCATCCAGGAAGAGGATACTCTTCATTTAGTGATACCTGGTCAAGCAATTTAGACGATTATATCACCTTTAATGGAATTCAAGGATTCTATGATTTCACAAAACAATCTCTTAGATTGAGTTTTGGAAATGTAAATGATTATCTTGGTTTTTCTAAAGACCGAATTGGATTTGGACTTGAGAAACGATATAATTATGGAGATGTAAAACCAAAGAATCACCAATTTGGTTATGAAGTCACTATTGATGAACCTAGTGTTATAGAAGTGTTTATCAACAATAAGAGTGTTTATCGAAGGGAGCTACTTGCTGGAATTTACCAATTAAAAGATTTTGCTTTTGACCAAGGAGCTAATAAAGGGCGAATAGAGATCACTCCATTAGGAAATCCTGATGCTAAAAGAGATGTATTATTTGACTTGAATTATGATTCACGCCTTATGGCAAAAGGGGATAGCCTTTATACCATAGGAATTTCTTCTCCAGTAGAAAATCTATTAGCTCCATCGTTTAGAGTTACTCAAAGTGCTGGTCTTACCCATGAATTTACCGGCTCTTATGCAGTAAGTACCAATTTAACAGCTTTTGTCCTTAATCTTAATCTCATCTATGCTTCAAATATTGGAACTCTTGCTGGAACTGTTGATATGAGCCTTAATAGTCCCTTAGGATTTGGATACTCACTTAATACAGGGTATGCATTCCCTAATAAGAGTGAAAATCCTTTTATTGGAAACTTCTCTTTCTCAGTTTCATATTCCTCTCGAGCATTTACCCAATCAATTTCAGTTTCTCCAACTCAAACCCCGAGTCTTGGGGCCTCATTGGATGGCTCTTTTGGATTCTCTGGGAGAATTACTGAATTTTTCCGTTACTCAGTTTCAACTAGCATAGGCTGGCTTACTAATTTGAGTGATATTTCATTACGAACTTCGGTAAACTTAGGTGTTTCTCTCATACCAAATCTTGCAATAAATGGGTCTCTTAATATTAGTAAACCTGCTTCTTCAGTTGCTTCTTTGACTTATCAGATAGGAGCTAATTATACATTTGATAAAAACCTCAATATTTCTGCCTCTTCAGACCTAAAAACTAATACCTACATAAGTGGCTCATTTAAACCGTTTGATTCTGATAATGATAACGTAAGGTTTAATCTTAGTGGAATTAAGTTTGATGACCCACTAGATCATCAAGGGGGACTCTACTACTCACATGTTGGTAGAGCCTATGGGTTAAGTATTTCTCAGCAGTACTCAAATAAATTTACCAGTTTCTCTACAGCCCTTTCCCTTACTACATCAATCGCCTATGCAGATGGGTTGTTTGGAATTTCTCGCAGCATTGGTGATAACTTCCTTTTAGTAAAACCAAAAGGGGCTATGAAGAATCAAAAGATTGCGGTAACGAGAACCATGACAACTGACCCAGAGCAACTTCCTTCTCTGTTTGGAACGAGTATCTATACAGGATTGTCGAGCCATAGTGATAACAACCTTGTAGTCTATGGAATAGGGGATGCCCTCCTTAGTTCATCTGAATCATTTATATTTACATTAAGTCCTCGACCAAGACAAGGATATGCAACTCGAGTTTCATCTGAGTTAGCATTCTCTGTTGTAGGGAATATTCTAAAATCACCAAATAGCGCCTATGAAAGATATAGTGCAGAATTGATGAAAGTAGAGCTTGATGAAGATGGCAATGAAGTATTATTTATCGATGAAACACTCTATCTGTTTACTGATGAAAATGGATTCTATTTTATAAGCGGCCTCTCTCCTGGAGAATATCAATTTAGTATCTTCCTCCCTGGTTCTTTAGAAGAGGATGAGCCAATTGATATCAGGTTTACTATTACCCCAGAAGAGGGAGAAGAGACGAGTCTGGTTTATGTTCTTGAAACCTTTATTGCAAGTGATGTAAAAGAGATTCTGGAAAGTGAAGAGTTTGAAATCCTCCTCGGAAATACTGTAGAAGAACCTTTATTGGGAGATGATGGAATTTATCAAATTAACGTTATCGATAAGATGGATGAAAATGCCTTCTGGGAATCTTATTATCCTAAACGATTAGTATTAGAATCGGTTACTACTGAAGATTTAGGAACGAGCGACGCAATTGTTCAAATAGTGAACCAACAGAGAAAGGATAACACCTCTGCACTAGAAGTAATAATTCAAGAAAACCCATTACGCCTACAAAACTTGATGAAACTACGACAAGTGATTTCACCATTTATTGAGGCAACAAAACCTCAACAATTCACCCCTTCTGGCAATATATTGAAACCTTCGATATAAAGGTTCTTGCTATCTCTTCTCATTCTCTTTACAATGTTGATATGGCAAATCACATATTAGATGAAATCTTTACATTTGAAGATAAAGCTCAAGAAATTGTAAACGAAGCAAAGCAGAAGGTTCAAGAACAACTCAATCAAGTTCGAGCAACTGGAGAGAGAGAGTATAGTGAAGCACTCATTCTTATGCGTAAAAATCGTGAACAAGAAATAGAAAAAGCTCAAAGAGAATCTGAAGAGAATATGAAGAAATTTGAACAATCTCTAATAGATTCAAGCGATAGTATCAAAGAAATTAATACTCAAGCACAGAATATTGCACATGTCATGGCTAATCTTATGTTAAAAACAGATTTGGGAGAGTGTAAGTGAACTTTACCTCAAGCATCTCTCGTTACGCATTTATAAACGCTAAACTTAGAAGTAAGGTTGCCTCTATGATAACAGATGAGCAGCTTGAAGTTCTCCTTAGAAGTAAAAGTGTTGAACAACTACTCCATCACCTACAACATACTCCTTACGAACCTCTTATTGAACACTATCAGAGCTATGGGGATATTCAACACCTTGAAGCATTCCTTTTTACTCGTCATGTAGAGATGTTTAAGAATGTTGCTAAATATTTTGACGCCACCTATGCCTCTTATATTAAAGCGATGAGCCGTAAAGCTGAAGTAGAAAATCTTAAAGGGATGATTCGTCTCTATTTTAGTAACCAAATTAAAAAGCAAAACATTGATTATCGCCTATCATATCTTTATCAACAAAGAATAGTTGATGAAATTGATTGGTTGAAAATAGCAAATGCTGACTCATTCTTAACAGTACTTCAAGGACTCTCATCGAGTCTCTACTATGAACCTTTATTAGAATTTAATGATGAAAGAATTAAAAAAGAGGGACTCTTTTTTCTTGAAGTTACCCTTGATCAAACGTGGCTTCATAACCTCCGAAATTTTGTAAAACCTTTGTCAAAACCAGATAGGACTATTATTACTCATGTCCTAGATAGAGATGCTGATTTAAAGAACATTATCAACTTATTCCGTTATTCTCATCTTTATAATCTTACTAACGAAGAACTCGATAAAATCATGATAAAGGGGGGCCCCCTTATTCATTCTCCTCAGTATAGTGCATTTTTAAAGAGTGACCCATCAAAGAGATCTATTGATATGCTTCTTGAAAAAGAACATAAAAAATTACTTATTCTCATAAAAGAGAATGACCATTTACCTATCAGACAACAAATACTCATTGTAGAGAAATATCTTTTTAGTATCAGAAAAAAAGAATTCCATGACCTCTTAAGGGGAAATCCCTTTTCTATTGGAATTGTATTAAGTTATCTATTTTTAGAAGAGAAACAAGACCACCTTGTGAGATCTCTTATAAATGGGGTACATTACGATTTAGATACTTCTACATTAAGGGAGTTCATAGTATGAGTGTATTTACTTTAGAGATGAAACTTCTCACAGCAATTGTCCTTGAAGAATATGCTACTGGGGTAAAAAAAGAGTTACTTCGATTGGGCGTCCTCGATTTTGTTGAAGTCGGAAAACTGACAAAAGACCAACATCTGAAATTAAGAGAGGGTAGTGAACATGCAGATGAAAGAGCATTAGATCTTCTTCATCAAATTGAATCGTTGTATCGACAAATACACACCCCACTTCCTCAATTAACACAGGAAGATGTGCAAGAGGGAGAAGCCCTCGATATTCCTTCTAGTATTTCTTTTCTCTCCTCAATAAATAGGAGCCTCCTCAATCTAAGAGAAAACCAGAAGAGGAATAATCAAGAATCTCTTCGTTATCAAGAGATGATGCGCTATATAAAAGAGAAGAAGTTGGAGTATCTAGACTTTCATGTAGGTGTGTTAGACAAAGCTAAGGTGGAAACTCTTTCCAATCGTCTTAACAACAATGCTTCAGTCCTTATTCCAATAGAGGAAAAAGATACCTATCTACTTTGTACCTTTGCTCGAGATAGATCTGCAATAGAGAGCCACTTAGAAGTTATCTCTTTCAAAGAAGAAGTCTCTCTCCTCTCTATTAATAAAATGATCGAATTAACCCATCATACACTCAATACCATTATTGAAGAGAAAAATAATGAGAATACCCATATCATCAATTCAATTAGTGAAACTATTAAAGAGAAGAGGGGGGAATTAGAAATTCTTTATAAAGAAGTTCGATTATATCTCTTGTTAGGAGAAATTACTTCTCACTTTTCTCATACCCGTAATACAACTATTTTTTCTGGATGGGTTCCTAGTAATACATCAGAGTTAGTTGAAAAACAGATTCAAAAAGTTACTAAGGGCAAATGTGTTATAGAGTTTGGTTCTAGTGAAGTGATGAATCGAAGAGAAGTTCCTGTTGCAATAGAGAACTCGCCAATACTTGCTCCATTTCAAAAGATTGTGAATAATTACTCAACACTAGAATATGGCTCAATTAATCCCACCATATTTGTCACCATAAGTTATCTAGCAATGTTTGGATTGATGTTTGCCGATGCAGGGCAAGGGGCTGTACTTCTATTACTTGGCCTCTATGGCCTTTATAAAGAGAAGAGGGGGATGAAAGAGGGCTCTCTTTTAACATTTTCACTCCTACGCTTAATGATGTATTTAGGTGCTTCTAGTATCGTTTTTGGAGCAATATTTGGTTCCTACTTTGGCCTTCCACTATTGCCACCAATTTGGTTTGATTATCATAGTGCCGTTTTTAGCCATGGGGGAGGGTCTACTCGTGATGTCTATTCTATTTTAGGAATTACTATCTACTTCGGAATTATCATCATCTATTTAGGACTCATTATTAATTGGATTAACTTATTAAAAAAGAAAGAATACCTTGCCTTCATATTTAGTAAAAATGGAATTATTGGGGCCTTCCTCTTCTCTATTGGAATCTATATAGGGCGTGCTTTTGTTTTATCTAATTATCAGACATTTCCTAATAATCCAATCATAATGTATGGTATTGCTTTTGCAGTACTGCTTCTTTTCTTTAGGGTCCCTGTAGAACACTATGTTGCAAAGAGAGAGGGGAAAGAGGTTCATCATGGAAACATTCTCCTTGACTCATTTATGGAGTGGATTGTAATCCTCTTAGAAATATTCTCTGGCTACTTGGCTAACACCCTCTCTTTTATGCGTGTAGCTGGCTTAGGTATCGCCCACGTTGCCCTCATGAGTGCTTTTAGTGATATCGCAGACCTTACTGGTTCCGTTATTGGAAAAATACTCATATTCGTTGCTGGAAATGCACTAGTTATAGCCCTAGAAGGGTTAAGTGCTGGTATTCAATCTCTCCGTCTTAATTATTATGAATTTTTCACCAAATTCTTTGTAGGAGATGGAAAACAATATAATCCCCTCTCTTTGCAATCAAAAACTGGTGAGTAAATATAGAAAATAGCACATATGTGTTAGGAGGAATAATCGTGAATGTTCATATGTTTAAAAGAAGAGTAAGAATCTCTTTAGTGGTCACCGTATTTATCATGTTGGTGAGTAGTGCAATATTTGCTACCCCACTAGGAGCAGCAGAAGCTACAGGAGAGCCAACAAATGCCTCTTCAAACCTCATGTGGGTTGTTATCTCAGCTGCGATTGCTTTTAGTTTTGGAGCAATAGCTGCAGGATATGCAATTAGCCATGTTGGTTCTGCTGCCATGGGAGCAATGAGTGAAAAACCTGAAATTGGTTCTCAGGCCCTTATCTTTATTGCCCTCGCTGAAGGTCTAGTTGTTTTTGGGTTTATCACAGCCCTTATGATCTTAGGTAAAGCATAATAGCTATGCGTTATTTTGTCATTGGTGATGAAGATACTGTATTAGGATTTTCTCTTTCAGGAACACCTGGAATCATAGCAACTACTAGAGAGTCTGCACAGGATGCCCTTCGGATTGCTTTGGAAGATAAGAATAATGCAATAATTATCATCACTATCGATGTGGCAGATCTAATAAGAGAAGAGGTAGACCGATACATCTTTAGTGAAACTTTTCCCTTAATTGTAGAAATCCCTAATCGTGCAAGTGGTGGGAAATCACGCGACTTAAGGAAATTAGTCAATGACGCTATAGGAGTGACTCTATGACAGACCATGCTTCCCTGTATGATGGAATTCTTGAGAGTGCCCAAGAAGAAGCTCAAGCAATCCTAAAAAAGGGTGAAAAAGAGGTAGCTGACCTTAATGGAAGCTATAAGAAAAAAATTGAAGAAGCAAAAAAGCATGAAAAAAACCTCCTAGACCAAAAGCTAAAGGAGATTCGTCTGATAAGAGAGAATCATATGAAAAATCTAGAACGCTCTTATCAGGGGGAAAAGATTAAAACTCTAAAGAAATATGCTCAAAAAGCACTTTTTGAGGAGATGGCTTCTCAAGTAGATACTGCTGCCTATAAACAAGCAGTTGTCTATTGGATTGCAGAAGGGGCAATAGCTTTAGAATCTGATAAAGTTAAAGTTGCCACTTCAGCTAAAGAAACCCTAAGTGACAAAGCGTTAGAAGAAGCAACAAGTATAGTGGAAAAGGTCGTTTCTCGTAAAGTGAAGATAGTAGCAGACCCTAATCCCCTTACAAATCAAGGTATTGTGGTCAGCACTATGGATGGTAAAATAGCCTATAATAATAGTGTAAATGTACGCTTTATACGACTTAAAGCAGAATTTGAACGTGTATTAGAAGGATCAGTATGAGTGATAAAATAATTGGACAAATTGGGAGAGTAAATGGCCCTGTTATCCAAGTCAGAGGAATAAAAGAAGCTTCAATGATGGAACTTGTCTATGTTGGAGAAGAGCGCCTTATTGGAGAATTAGTAAAACTTGATGGAGTAACTGCTACTGTACAAGTTTATGAAGACACAACTGGACTCACCCCTGGAGAAAATGTATATGGCTCTTCTCTACCATTGTCAGTAGAACTTGGTCCTGGACTCATTGGCTCTATTTATGATGGTATCCAACGTCCTCTTACCCGACTCAAAGCCCTCTCTGGCGATACTATTGGGAGAGGAATTTTCTCTCCTGCCCTTTTAAGAAGCACCCTTTGGCACTTTATCCCCACCCTTAAAAAGGGGGAAGAAGTTCATATTGGCCAAGTTGTGGGAACAGTACAAGAGACAAGCCATGTTAACCATAAGATATTAGTTCCCATCTCTCTCTCAACAGAAAAAGAGATTTTTACTGTTGTCTCAATTATTAAAGAGGGCGATTATACAGTAGAAGAGACTATTGCCACCCTTCAAGATGAAAATGGGAAAGAACATACCATTACAATGATGCATACGTGGTCTATTCGTAAAGCTCGACCAGTAAAAGAGAGAAAACCTTTGTCTGTTCCCCTTATTACAGGACAACGAGTTATTGACATGTTATTTCCTTTAGCAAAAGGGGGCACTGTTGCCATTCCTGGTGGGTTTGGTACCGGAAAAACAATGACTCAACATGCTATTGCCAGATGGTGTGACGCAGATATCATTGTCTATATAGGATGTGGAGAAAGAGGCAATGAGATGACCGATGTATTAAGAGAATTTCCACGATTGATTGACCCTCATACAGGGAAATCTCTTATGGAAAGGACTATTCTTATTGCAAACACTTCAAATATGCCAGTAAGTGCACGAGAAGCAAGTATCTACACAGGAGTCACTTTAGCTGAGTATTATCGTGATCAAGGGTTCCACGTAGCAATTATGGCAGACAGTACTAGTAGATGGGCTGAAGCCTTGAGAGAGTTAAGTGGAAGAATGGAAGAGATGCCAGCAGAAGAGGGCTTTCCTGCCTACCTACCAACTCGTATAGCAGAGTTTTATGAGAGAGCTGGAAGAATGAGAACCCTACATGATGAAGAAGGTTCTGTTTCAATTATTGGAGCCGTCTCTCCCCCTGGAGGAGACTTTTCTGAACCAGTTACTCAACATACCAAACGCTTTGTTCGTTGCTTTTGGGGGTTAGACCGAGCCCTTGCATCAGCAAGACACTATCCTGCCATAAGTTGGCTTGAATCCTATAGCGAGTATGTTGATGAAGTAGCCCCTTGGTGGGGTCAAAAAGGGGATGGTGATTGGAAACAAAGTCGACTTGAAATCATGAACTTATTACAAAAAGAGGTTCGACTTCAACAGATAGTAAAACTTGTAGGACCCGATGCCCTTCCAGATAGCCAAAACTTTATTTTAGAAGTATGTAATGTATTTAAGAGTGGATTTCTACAACAAAATGCCTTTGACGAAACAGACCGGTATAGTTCCGTTGAGAAACAACTTGGGATGCTCCATGTCATTCTCACCTATTGGAATCTAGGATCTGCTGCAATTGCTAAAGGACTTCCTCTCGTGAGAATAAAAAGGATGAAGGTCGTAAGCGAAATTTTACAGATGAGATTAAAAGTCACCGATGATAATCTTGAAGAACTCGATAAAATTATCGTACGCCTTGAGAGACAAATTAGTCGACTTGGAGAGATGTATGAAACATAATATTGAGATGAATGAGATTGAAAAATCTCTCTTAAAAGGGAGAGAATATATTGGGGCTTCAAAGATTGAAGGGCCATTAGTCTACATGAGAAATACCCACCCCGTTGGATTTGGAGAATTTGTTGAAATCATTGACTCAACTGGTGGTATGAGGACAGGACAAGTTCTCGACACAAGTGATGATGTCGTAGTTGTTCAACTCTTTGAAGGAACAGATGGCCTTAACCTTCCCACCACCCGTATGAGATTTATGGGTGAACCTTTTACATTAAATGTTTCAAAAGGGATGCTTGGAAAGGTAATGAATGGATTAGGTAAGAGTATTAATGATTCTCCTCTTCCTCATGGAGAGGCAGAATTAAACATTAATGGACTGCCAATAAATCCCACTAGCCGAGAATATCCTCAAGATTTTATTCAAACTGGAGTTTCAGTTATTGATGGACTTACTACCCTCATTCAAGGGCAGAAACTTCCCATATTTAGTGGAAATGGCCTCCCTCACAACCAATTAGCTTCTCAAATTGCTCGTCAAGCAAAAGTTTTAAAAGGGGAGAGTGACTTCTCAATTGTCTTTGCAGCGATGGGGGTTAAACATGATGTAGCTCGTTATTTTATTGACAGCTTCGAGTCTTCAGGGGTTCTCGATAACGTTGCCCTTTTTCTCTCCCTTGCAGATGACCCTTCGATTGAAAGAACTATTACCCCACGTAGTGCCCTCACATTAGCTGAACATCTAGCTTTTACCCACAACAAACAAGTATTGGTAATAATGACTGATATGACCAACTACTGCGAATCTCTACGAGAGATATCAACCCTCAGGGGAGAAATTCCTTCTCGTAAAGGGTATCCTGGGTACCTTTATTCTAACCTAGCCGAACTCTATGAAAGAAGTGGAAAGATTATGGGTAGGGGGGGAAGTATTACCCAATTACCTATCCTTACTATGCCTAATGATGATATCTCTCACCCCATACCAGACCTCACAGGATACATCACAGAGGGTCAAATCGTATTTGACCGAGAGATGTATGCAAAAGGAATATACCCTCCAATAAATGGACTCCCAAGCCTGTCTAGACTTATGAAAGATGGAATAGGAGAGGGGATGACCCGCTCAGATCACCCTCATCTTGCAAACCAACTTTTTGCCTCTTACTCCCATGTAAAAGATGTAAGAAACCTAGCTTCTGTTATTGGGGAAGAGGAGCTCACAAGTTTAGACCACCAATACCTCGATTTTGGAACTATGTTTGAACAAAAATTTGTTTCTCAGTCGTATGATGAAAATAGAAGTATCGATCAAACCCTCGATATCGGATGGAAAGCATTATCTACTCTTCCTCCTGAAGAGTTACAAAGGGTAACAGAAGAAGAACTTAATGCCCACTATGGAGAGAATAGATGAGTCGAACGATCGCACCAACACGATCTAATGTCCTCAAATTAAAAGATGATCTTGCCTTTGCTAATTTAGGGTATGAACTTCTTGATCAAAAAAGGTCAATTCTTGTAGTAGAACTATTAACCTTAGTTGACCAAGCTGTTGATTATCAAGAGAGGGTAGATCAAGCCCTTTTAAAAGCAAGTGAATCTATTCAACACTCTGTCATGCAAATGGGGAGATTAAAAGTTGCCAATGTATTTCCTTCAGTAACGATTACCTCCTCAATCGAACTCACTACAAGAAAAGTAATGGGGGTGAGATTGCCTAAAGTCCAAACTCATTTTGTAGAGGGGGGGCCTTATTTCAGTCCAGAGGGGACAACTTTGCAAGTAGAAGATACTTTAGAAGCCTATAGGGAAGCTTTGGAATTAATGGGGCACCTAAGTGAATTAAAAATTTCTATTATGCGATTAGCTCGAGAAGTAAAAAAAAGCATCAGAAAAGTAAATGCCCTTGAAAAGATTGTTATTCCTCGCCTTAAAGAGGATTTAGCATATACAAGTAACCGTATTGAAGAGATTGAGAGAGAAGGTTTTATTTTGTTAAAACAAATCAAGAAGCGACTTGAACAAAATAGTAGAGTCTAAAGGGAGGGATACACTATAT
>SABI01000033.1 GCA_009929055.1 Spirochaetia bacterium
TATCAAAGTAGATGAAGATCATACAGTTCTTATCTATGTACTCACTGGCACAGGATCTTTTGATGGCACGAGCAGAGAAATTGAATCCCATAGAGCGGTTAAACTCATTAATGGGGATACTGTTGAAGTGAAAAGTAAAGAAGAGGAATTAAGATTTCTTTTACTGAGCGCTAAACCTTTAGGGGAGCCAATTGCATGGGGAGGCCCTATTGTGATGAACACGAGAGAGGAGCTTCGTACAGCATTTAATGAATTGGATGAAGGTAATTTTATTAAATAAAAAAGTTGTGTAATACCATCTCCCCAGATGAGCATACACAACTTACAGAACAATGACCCAGACAAGAATGAATCCAGACTCCTACATCATAGCCTTAATTCTTTTGAATTACAAGGTTTATTAAAAATGAGTTTTTTCGATGTCTAAAAGAAATTGTTTTATTTTTAATCCACTAGCAAATCCAACAAGAGAGCCATCACTACCAATCACGCGATGGCATGGAACAATTATCCCTATAGGATTCTTATTCACCGCATTGCCTACAGCTCTGTATCCATGTGGAGAGTCTACTTGCTGTGCAATATCTTTATAGGAGAGAGTATTTCCATACTCAATAGTTAATAATGCTTCAAATACTTTTTTCTGAAAAATAGTTCCTCTTATGAGTAAGGGAACTGTGAATTCCTTTCGTTTTCCTTGGAAGTATTCATGTAATTCATTATAAGCTTTTCTAATTAAAGGTGTCTCCTCTATGAAGGAATCAATAGGAGTCATTATCTCATGTTCACTTATGCTTATGTTGCTAATACGATTATCTTCTTCTCCTATACTAAGGAAATAATCACCTACCATGTAATGAAAAATTTTTTTCATAAAGAGAGTATAACACAAAAAAAGAGCACAAGTGTGCCCTTTTTTATTAAGTAGTCGAATTTACTTTTTAAGTGCTGAATCAATTGCTGCTCGGTCAAACCCAACAATAACTTTTCCATTAATATCTATTACAGGAACTCCCATTTGTCCCGATTTCCTTACCATTTCCTGAGCCTTCTCAGAATTTGATGCTACATTATATTCGGTAAAAGGAATATTATTGTTTTGAAAATAACTTTTTGCCATTTTGCAAAATCCGCAAGTTGGGGTGCTATACATAATCACTGCCATGTGATTCCTCCTTATTATTGTTGTAATACCCCCTTAAGATACTATTGCGTCGTTTATCAGTCAATAAAAGAGTTGGTGACAACGTCACTAAGCAATGGTAGCATAGGAAAGAGAGAGGTGTTGTATGGAACAAAAAGATTGCTTTACATATGGTCAGCTGGCAATTGTATGTAGTAATTTAGCAAAAGCAGCGGAAAAACAGACAAAAACCGAGATGAGTTCATTATTTAAAGATCTTTCATCTTATTTTTTTGAATCATTGCCAGTTACAAAAGAGTTTAATAATGAAGAATATGGAGCTCTCGTCCAAAAAGACATTGATGCACTTTATTCAGAGGTAACTAATAGCGGCGAAAAAGTGGGAGATAGAGGTGCCCTTAGATGTGCAACGTGGGGAAAGAAA
The DNA here is from genome assembly GCA_009929055.1 of Spirochaetia bacterium. Taxonomy (GTDB): domain Bacteria; phylum Spirochaetota; class Spirochaetia; order Sphaerochaetales; family Sphaerochaetaceae; genus SABI01. The sequence continues at coordinate 1,569 of SABI01000033.1, forward strand.
GTTACTTCAATTCATAAGTCTCTTCTTGCCCGTTATGCGAAACAAAAAGAAATACTCCTAGAAGGAAATAATGTCTACGTGTGTGAAGCATGTGGCTATATAGCGATAAGTGAGCAAGTTCCTTCTTTGTGCCCAATTTGTAAAGCACCATCATCACGATTTATTCAAATTAAGAAGGGGGCATAAGATGTATGCAATAAGAAATATAAGCAAATGTACTAAAGATTGTCTTTGCCTCTTTGTGTGCCCTACAGGAGCAACTGATACAGAAACAGGTCAAATAGACCCATCTCGCTGTATTGATGGGTGTCGTCTTTGTGTCGATATCTGTCCCTCTGGCGCAATAAGTCTTATGGTAGAAAACTTCCCACTTAGACCAAAAAAAGATGATGAAGTAATTTCCTCTCTTAGTGAATTGCTCGATAGTAAGATTGCTGCCTTAGAGATAGTCAATGGCTCAACTCATCAACTCATGAAAGCCTTAAATCAATCTCTATTGATATTAGGAGAAGATTGTGCTCGTGAAGCGGGGTTTATGATTCCACAAGATACTCGGACTATAGAGTTATTAAAGAGTTTAGTTTCTTGTGATGATCCTCAAATGCCTAAAGATACAATTAAGAAACTCCTCTCTATGCTTACTTAGTAGGAGAATCAATAACAAGAAGGAATCGTATGCTGCTGGCATATAATAGGAAGTAAAGAGATAGAGTTCTTTATCATTATCCCCTCATAGTATTGATGATTTTGTAGGTGAAGTATATTCTTACCCTTGAAAAGATACTATCTTATTGATGTGGAGGAGTAGATGATACTCACAATAGATATAGGAACTACAAACTGCAAAGCTGCCTTATTTGATGAGAAGGGGAAGATGAATCATTATGATGTTATCGCCTTAGATTCTCAATACTACCTTCAAGATGGCTCTCTTATTAATCCAATTGCTTTTTCAATAGCATTACATTCCCTCATTACCCGATTACCTGAAAAAGAGAGTATTGAAGCCGTTATTGTAACAGGAAGTGGACCGTCTCTAATTCCTGTCTCTTCCCCTGTTATGGTAAAAGATGGGCTTCTTACTGCTAAGGCTTTTACTGCTAGGTTATACCTCGATAGACGAGCTGTTAGAGAATCTTCTGAAGTGAGTAATGTGTGGAATAGTTTTATTGATGCAAGTTTCTTTCTCCCTAAAGCTCTCTATGTTGCTCATCATGAAAAAGAGGTATATGAGAAAACTACTACTTTTTTATCGAGTTATGATTATATAAATTATCTTTTTACTGGTGAGAAAGTTGCTATTATGCATGCTCCTGATGCTATTAAATGGTACTACAATGACGAGGCTCTCGATGCACTTCATCTTGATAAAGAGAAGTTTGCCCCCTTGATACTCCCAGGGACTATAATAGGGACTATCTCTTCTATCGCCTCTCGCACTTTTAATCTTCCTAAGGATATAAAAGTTATTGCAGGAGGGCCAGATTTTCTTATTTCTATATTAGGCTCTGCTGCAGTATTTCCTGGAATGGTGTGTGACCGTTCTGGAACGAGTGAAGGGATAAATATATGTTCTACTGTCAATGTTGATGATAATAGGCTCATGAGTTATCTTCATCCAATTGCCCCTTATTACAATATTTCGGGAATAATCTCAACCTCGGGTAAGGCTATTTCTTGGGCAAAAGAGCTTGTCGGAGTTGAGTCTACCTCTTATGAAGAAGTCTATCATCATGTAGATATGATAGCCCCAGGAAGTGAGAATCTTGTGTTTTTGCCCTACTTAATGGGTGAAAGGGCCCCTATATGGGATCCCTTAGCTAAAGGAGTGTTCTCTGGACTCTCTTTGTCAACTTCAAAGTGGCACCTTATGAGAAGTGTTATTGAAGGGGTTACTTTTGCGTTGCGGGATGTTATTGAAACTATCGAAGATATTGGACAAGAAGTTACTACACTAAGAAGTATTGGAGGAGGGGTTCATGTTGACACGTTGCAACAAATAAAAGCTAATATTACCCAAAAAGAAGTTGCAGTACCGTACCAAAAAGAGTCTGAAATGGTTGGAGCTATGGCTTTAGCGATGCATTCTTTAGGACACTATACATCCTTACAAGAAGCATGCACTTCTCTTATTAGTTTTTCAAAGGTCTATTATCCTGATGTATCATTAGCTTCTCTTTACGATGATCTATTTGGTCATTACCGCCACCTTTATGCCTCACTCAAAGGATCGTGGGCATAGTGGATGAAAGTATAAAGGGTAGAGAGTTCTTCCTTGTTGTGGTACTCTCGCCATCACTAATATATGTAGATTACCTTTGGAGGTAGAAAATATGAAAAAAACTAATTACACCATCTTTTTGATGTTCATTTTGATAATATCAATCTTGTTTCCAGTTGGAGCAGGTGGAATAAAAGAGACAAAGGAGCAAGATGATACAATATCTCTCCTTGTCTATATCACAGGTGTTACAGCAGGGTCTCCCCCTTATGAATCTCTCGTTGAAGGGGTAAATGAAGCTGCTGCTATGTATGATAATGTGAAGGTTAAAGTTTATGAAGCTGGGTTTAATCAAGCAACATGGGAAGAGGGTTTAACTGCCCTTGTAGCTACCGGTGAATATGATGTAGTTATTGGAACAAACCCCTCTCTACCAGAAATTGCTGCTCGAGTTGGTAAGAAATTTCCTCATCAGAAGTTTATAATTACTGACGCTTTTCTAGAGGGTAATGCTCAAATTAGAACCTATCTTTTCAATCAGTATGAACAATCTCTCTATCTAGGATACCTTGCAGGGCTCGTGACTACAAGTAATATGCAATATGCTAATAAGAGTCTTAAAATAGGATTAATAGCTGCACAAGAGTTCCCACTTTTAAATAAACATATGATTCCAGGGTTCTTAGAAGGGGCTCAGATGGTTAACAAAGATATTGAACTCGATTTTAGAGTGGTAGGAAACTGGTTTGATGCAAATAAAACAGCAGAGCTCACCACTAGTATGATTGCTAATGGGGTAGATGTATTTGCTGCTATTGCAGGAGGAGCTTCTCAAGGGCTCTTTAAAGTAGCTTCTACTGAAGGGGCATATATAGTATTTCATAATTCGAATGAATATAAAGCAGCTCCTGGTTATGTTATCGGTAGCGGTTCGATGGAACAAAAAAAGTTAGCAATCGATATTGTCAATAATGTAATGAATGGAGATGTTGAATACGGAAAGGCTTCAATTGGGGGCCTTAAAGAGGGGTATATTGGATTCTTCTTCGATGATCCTCTTTATACTTCATCTTTACCTAAAGATATAAGGGATAATTTCAAGGCATTTATGGAAAAATTAACAGAAAGAGAGATTCCTTATACATTGCCCTCTTTATAAAAGGTGTGTACTATTCTATAGATAACGAGGTGGTAATGTCCTACGCACTAGAAATGCACGCAATTACTAAAATGTATCTTGAGACTATGAGAATTGCGAATGACAATGTTGACTTAACTCTTCTAAATGGAGAAATTTTATCTCTAGCAGGAGAAAACGGTGCAGGCAAAACCACACTTATGAAAATCCTCTATGGCCTCACCTCTGCTGATGCAGGAACCATCATTATTGATGGTAAGGAGAGGGTTTTCAAAACTCCATTAGATGCTCAAAAACTCAAAATAGGAATGGTTCATCAACACGTTATGCTTGTTGATGAATTCAGCGTAGCTCAAAATGTTGTTCTCGGTAATGAGATAATCAAACATGGCTTGTTTTATGATAAGCAGAAGAATAATCAAAAAGTAGAGCGTCTTATAAAAGAACATAACTTCACTATTAGAGCAGAAGATAAAGTTGCCAACCTTAGTATTGGGGAAAAACAACAAGTAGAAATTTTAAAAATGTTGTATCGAGATGTAAAGATCTTAATTCTCGATGAACCGACCTCTACCCTCACCATTCAAGAGATAACTTCACTCTTTTTAACTTTGAAGAAACTACAGAAGAGAGGGGTCTCTATCATCCTCATTACTCATAAAATCCATGAGATTAAAGAGATTAGTGATAGAGTCTGTATCATGAGAGAAGGGAAGATGATTGGCTGTTTTATCACACGAGATGTTGATGAAGCATTTATTTCTCGAATTATGATGGGACAGATGAGTCCTAAAATTGAGAAAATTCCTTTAGAAAGAAGTAGTGAGGCCATATTATCTTTAAAGTCAGTTACTGTATTAAAGCACCATCAAAAGCAACCATTACTCGATAATCTTACTATTGATGTCTATGGTGGAGAAATAGTAGGTTGTGCTGGAATCTCTGGTAATGGTCTTGGTCAGTTAGAATCTATACTGCTAGGCTCTCTTCCAATATCTAAGGGGACAATTACCTACCACGACCAGGTTCTCTCTACTACTCACCAAAGGGCAACTACGAGAAAATTAGGGCTCCCTTTTGTTCCATCAGATAGACTGTATACGGGTTCTTCTTTAGAAGCAACTGTTAGTGAAAATATGATAGCGACTTCGAGGGATAACTTTTTCCCCCCCTTTGGAATTCTTAAAAAGAAAATTAATCAATATACAGCTTCTCTTATCAAAGAGTTTGATATAAAAACAACACCCTATAATCTTATAGGTACTCTCAGTGGAGGAAATATCCAAAAAGTAATCCTTGCTCGAGAAATTGAGAAAATTAAAGATATTATCATATGCTGCGAGGTAACATGGGGTTTAGATGTTGGGAGTGCCCAATTTATCCATAAAGAGATTGTAGAATTAAGAAATAAGGGTGTTGGAGTCCTTCTTTTGTCCTCTAATTTAGATGAGATATTGAGTTTGAGTGACAGACTTCTTATATTCTCTCGTGGGGCAGTAGTAGCAGAGTTCAACTCACGTGAAATTCCTCACTTAACAAAAGAACAGCTTGGTCCCTATCTCCTTGGTAAAGCAACAAAGGCGAATGTATGAAGAGAAAGATTGAACGGTTTAATCCATTTGTCTACACGATTCGTTCTCTATTAGGGATGTTTGTCATTGTCTTTATTTCAATTCTTTCATTAATTATAATATCTTTCTTATTAAGCAAAACACCACTAAGAACTATCTATTATTTCTTTTATGGACCTTTCTCCTCTCTCTACACATTTGGGAATATGATAAATCAAGCAGTTCCTTTGATGATAGGGGGCCTTGGAGTTTCTTTAGCGTTTAGAGCGGGGAATATGAATATTGGGGGAGAGGGGCAAGTCTATGTAGGGGCTTTTATTGCTACAATTGTTGCTATTTCTTTGAAAGCCTTTGGAGAAATTGGGGTTGTTTTGTCTATTGTTTTAGCTATGGTAGGCTCAGGTCTCATTGCTGGCTTTAGTGGTTACTTAAGATCTAAGTGGAACACAAATGAACTTATCACCACTTTTTTACTCTCTAATGCCCTTATACTCATCGTAAACTATCTTATTTCAGGTCCTTTTGTAGATCCAGTTACTAATTTAATAAGTACTCGCCAGATTCCAGAAATTGCTCAACTTGATTATATCTTACCTCCATCTAGTCTCAACACCTCTTTAGTTATAGCCCTAGCGAGTGTCTTTATTATCCACGCATTGATGCATAGAAGTAAAACAGGGTTTGAGTTAAGAATGTATGGAAACAACAATAAATTTGCTATGTATGCAGGGATAGATAGCCGCTATTACCAGATTATGCCAATGTTTGTTAGCGGTGCGATGTATGGGTTAAGTGGTGCGGTAGCTATATTTGGCACTTATCATGCAATGATTAAGGACTTTTCTGTAGGCCTTGGGTGGAATGCATTAGCCGTTGCCCTTATTGCCCGCTATCGTCCTTTTGCTATCATTCCAGCTGCCCTCTTTTTTGCTTATATTGATTCTGGTGCTCATAGTGCTATGTTATATAGTGATGTGACGTTCGAAATTTCTAGTATTGTCCAAGCTACTGTCTTTTTCTTAGTCTCTAGTGTAACACTCCAACGTCTAGGCCTAGGAAAGAGGAGGGTGTGATGACAACTTTTTTATCACTTACTGTGAGTGCTATTACTATCATGACTCCATTATTACTTGCTTCAACTGGGGGCTTGTTTACTGAACTTTCTGGAATGCTCAATATTTCTTTAGAAGGATTAATGCTCATTGGAGCCTTTGCAACGATTGTGGGAGTCCACTTTAGCAACTCCCTTGTCGTAGGGATGATCATTGGAATTATTAGTGCGATGATACTCGCTTCAATACTTGCTTCAATTGTCCTCTACTTGAAGGCAAATGTTTTTATTACTGGTTTAGCTGCTAACCTCTTTGCTTCTGGAATGACCGTTGTTCTTTCATTCTACTTATTCAATAATAAAGGGGTAATTACTTTTGATAACCTTCCTGTTATCCCTAAACTCTTTTTAGATCTTTCTAAAAAGATACCTGTAGTTGGACCAATTTTCTTCGGTCATACATTCTTTACCTACTTAAGTGTAATTCTTTTAATTCTCGCTTCTATTATTATTTATAGAACTCCATTCGGGTTTCGCCTTCGAGCAGCAGGGCTCTATCCAAAATCGCTTTCATCAATTGGAATTTCTTATAAAAAATATCGATTTTTTGCCTTTTTGATTTCAGCATTCTATAGTGCCATCGCTGGGGCAATGTTAAGTATGAACCTAGGGGCATTTGTTCCCAATATAACTTCAGGGAAAGGATGGATAGCCCTCGTGGTAATTTTCCTTGGCCAAAAGAGACCTGCTGGACTCATAATTGCTTCACTCATATTTGGTTTTTCTGAAGCATTTTCAAATTATGCTCAAGGAGTATGGTCGATTCCATCAGATTTTATTCTTGCAATTCCATATCTTTTCACCTTAGTTGCTATCATCTTATTTTCTATATATGAATACAATAAAAAAAGAGTTGAATAATAAAGGAAAGAGGAGATATGAAAAGTCTTTGCTCTGTTGTATGATAGCTTAATTATATGAAAAAATATCTAATTCTGTTGTTCATTTTTTGTTTCTCTCTATCACTAAGTGCACTCGATGTCGTGACCCTTAATGATAGCAGTATTTATAAGGGAGTAGTCTCTTCTTATTCTTCCTTAGGAGAAATAACTATAGATGTAGAAGATGGTACTATCGTTACATTTCCTTCACAGAGAGTTTTATCAATCGAGAGGTCAGGAAAGATTGGTGTTTCCTTAGGAATGCAAGAAGATCCTTTTATCTATTATCATGAAGGGGTGAACAAGTTTTTTGAGTATGTCCCCCCACGGTATACCTACCGCGGGATGAGCTATAATATAGATACTGATTGGGGTATGGGGTCAGATGTAGCTGAGTTTTTCTCTTATCTTAAAGAACAACATCCTGATGTAGATGAAAAGACAGTTACCCTAATGAATGAACTTGAATACAAGATGAAGAGACAGAACGTAAGTATGGCTATTGGAGGAGCTTTGTTAGCGAGCGGAGCCTTCATGACCTTTCTCCCCTTAAATTTTGATGATATAGCAGCAACTCCAACTTATGGGAAAGTGATAGCCTTATCTGGAGTAACTTTTAGTCTTACTGGTTTAGGGTTTTTTATTTATAATGCATTCATTTATCACAGAGAATACCCACAGCTTATAGCTGATTCTTTTAATGAGTGGGTTTCAAGGCCCCTCTAAAGAGGGTGAAGGGAATCAAGCATAAATGGAATCAGCTCTCCTACCGTAGGATGAGGAATTACAGTTTGTTGCAATACAGTATACGGCAAGTGAGAAGAGGACATAAGATCAAGCATCCCTATTACTTCATCTCCTCCAACTCCAAATATAGTAGCACCAATGAGCTCTTTTGTGAGGGCATCAACGACAATCTTCATTCTCCCTTTTGTCTCCCCTTTCTCCTTTGCTCGACTTACTTGACTCATCTCCATATGGGCTACAAGGACATTTCTTTTTTCTTTAAGAGCTTGTTGCTCATTAATTCCTACTCTTGCTATGGGAGGGTCTATATAGAGGGCATAGGTGGGGATTCTCTGGGATATGGTTAGCTCTCCTTTATGAATATAATGATCTAAAAATACTAATCCATCATTTACAGAAGTATGGGTAAATGCCCCTTTGCCATTAACATCTCCTAGGGCATAGATGTGTGAGTGATGAGTTTGTCCATATTCATTTGTTTTAATATAACCCCTCTCATCTAATTCGATTTGAGTATTTTCTAGATTGAGGGAAGCTGTTTGAGGATTTCTTCCTGTTGCAACTAGAAGGTGAGTTCCTTTTATCTTTTTTGTTTTTCCATTTTGGTTATAGTGGACAATAATCTCATCTCCGCTCTTTTCTATTTCAATAACGTCACAATTTAGAAGAACATCAATTTCTTCATCTTCTAATACATTTTTAGCTATTTCACTAATATCTTCATCTTCTCTTTGTATGAGTCTGTTTCCTCTTTCAAGAATTGTTACAAGTGAGCCAAAGCGAGCAAACATTTGAGAGAACTCAAGAGAGATGTAAGATCCTCCTATGATAATAAGGTGTTTTGGAAGGCTCTTGAGGCTAAATATTTCTCTGTTAGTAAGGTAGGGTACTTCACTAATTCCCTTGATAGGTGGAATTGAAGCTTTTGCCCCTGTATGGATGATGATTGTTTTACCTTTAATGTTAGTAGGGTTTTGACCACTTATATGAATGGTGTGTTCATCAATAAAACTTGCAGTTCCTTCATAAAAGTGAGTATCTTTTTTTAACCACTCTCTAAATCCACTCTCTCCATTTTCTCGCATCTCATTTACTCTCTTCAATACAAGGGGAAAATCTACCCGATAGGATGTACAAATTACTCCAAATTCACTCGAAGTTTGTACTGTACGGGCAACTTTAGCACTTTTTACTAAGGCTTTTGTAGGAGTACATCCCCAGTTTACGCAGCTTCCTCCCACTTTATCGTGCTCAATTACTGCAACCTCTAATCCTTTTTTTAAGAGGGGAGAAAGTATTGTCCCTGTTGCTTGTCCAGTTCCAATTAAGATAATGTCATACTCTTTCATGTTATCCTCCTGTTACTATTATAACACATAGAGAAATGGGGGAAAGGGGGGGCAAGAAGAGGTCTTTTAGATGATTTTTAGAGGAGAAAAAGGAATGTATCATAACAAAGGCCTTGCGAGAAATTCTCACAAGACCTTAAGTACCCCGAACGCGATTCGAACGCGTGACCCCTTCCTTAGGAGGGAAGTGCTCTATCCATCTGAGCTATCGGGGCATCAATTGATGATAGGGGAATTGGGGGGATTTGGTCAATTGTTTTGATAAAGTTGGTTAATTATAAGGGTGAATATTGATTAAAAGATGGAATGTGTTCATTTTACATGAAAGAAGGTTGAATAAAAATACCGTTTTATGTATATAATTCTTTTAATTATTATTTATTGATTCAACAGAACAAATTCATATTGAACTGAATGTTGTTTCAAAAGAGTAAACCATACTGGGAGGTATGTATGAAAAAGATTTTAACTGTACTCATGATTGTAGCAATAATGAGTAGTGTAGCTATCTTTGCAGCAGGCTCACAAGAAAGTGCCTCAACTGTAAAAGTTGGTTTTATTGGTCCAATGACTGGAGATTATGGTAACTATGGCGACCTTATTTCAAAGGGTGTATTACTCGCTATTGAAGAAAAGAACGCTACTGGCGGTATTGCTGGTAAAGTAAAAATTGAATTAGTTGTTGAAGATAGTGAAGGTGATCCTCAAAAAGGTCTTGCTGGTATTGAAAAACTCTCTTCAAGTGATAAAATTGTTGCCCTCACAGGGCCAGTATTTACTGGAGTCTCTTTTGCAGTTGGTCAACGTGTTCAATCTGAAGGTATTATGATGGTAACCCCTAGTGGAACACACAAAGATATTACTGAAATTGGAGATTATGTATTTAGAACAGTTGCTAGTGATGGTTTACAAGGTGAAGTTTCAGGTCACTACTTCTACGATGTTCTTGGTGTAAGAAAACTTGGTGTGTTATATGTGAAAAACGACTATAGCCAAGGTCTCTATGAAGGAACTAGTGCTGCTTTTGAAGCTAAGGGTGGGAAAGTAACTATTGCTGAAACAGCTCAAGCTGGCGACAAAGACTTTAAAACACAATTAACAAAGATTAAAGCTGCAGCTCCTGATGCTATCTATATTCCTAACTATACTGCAGAAATGGCTCAGATTCTTGAACAGGCTACACAACTTGGTGTAAACATTCCTTTCCTTTCAAGTGATGGTTTTAGTAACCCTGAAATTTATGACCTTGCTGGTGCATATACCGATGGTGTTATCTATGTAGGCCCAACTCAAGTAAACGAATCTGCTTCATATAAAAAGTTTGTTGATTCATATACTAAGAAATGGGGATTTGCTCCAGACTCATTTGCTACAAACGCTTATGATGCTGCTTATATCCTTTTTGAAGCTATGGAAAAAGTCTACGGTGAAACAAAGAAATTTGATAGAACAGCTATCCGTGATGCATTTGCAGCAACAAAAGATTTCCCTGGTGTAACAGGAACAATCAACTTTGCTGAAAATGGGGACTTAGTTGCTTATCAAGGTGTTTATAAAGTAGACAAGACTACTCCTAAGTACATTGGTACGTATACTGTAGTTGATGGAAAATTAGTCGAAATTAAATAATAGTAGAGTGTAATTTGAGAGGTGTAGACTTTCTACGCCTCTCATTTATTGCAACAACTCTATTACTTGTGTTACTCTTAGCACACTCGATACTGAGACCTCCGTGTATTACGGGGGTCTGAATCATTAAGGAGCCACGAGTGGGATCTATATCAGAATTTTTTCAACATTTGATGAATGGCCTAACATTGGGGGGAATCTATGCTCTTATAGCCCTCGGATACACTATGGTGTATGGTATTCTCAAATTTATTAACTTTGCACATGGCGATATCTTAATGGTTGGTTCCTATATTGGCCTTTTTACCTTTAATGCAATTAGAGGGCAGCAGATGGGACCTTGGACAATCATTGCTTTCTTTATTGCTATGATAGCTGGGATGCTCTTTAGTGCAGCCCTTGGAGTTATCATCGAACGTATTGCCTATAAGCCCTTAAGAAAAGCAACTCGTCTTGCTCCACTACTCTCTGCAATCGGTGTCTCTTTTATCTTAAGTAACATGGCAGCATGGGTGTGGGGAACAAAATCAAGGAAACTTGATTACCCATTTGATAACACCCCAATCGATATTAAAGGTGTTTCTATTACTCCCCATCAAATTCTTATCCTTGTTGTTGTTGTGATTATGATGATATCTCTTAAACTCTTTGTAGATAAATCAAGAATTGGTAAAGCTATGAGAGCAACAAGTCTCGATCAAGATACTGCTAAATTAATGGGAATTAAAGCAGACCAGATTATTGCTATAACCTTCGCCATTGGCTCTGCCCTTGCAGCTACTGCTGGATTTTTAATTGCTCTAGAGATAAAAGTATATCCCTCTATGGGGACAATGACTGGCTTAAAAGCATTCGTTGCTGCTGTTGTCGGAGGAATTGGGAATATATCAGGTGCTATGCTTGGTGGAATTTTACTTGGATTATTAGAGACTTTTGGTGTTGCTCTATTAGGAATACCCTACGGATTGAGAGATACGATAGCCTTCGTAGCTTTGATTATCATCTTATTATTCAAACCTGAAGGACTTCTAGGGAAAGCTGAAAAGGAGAAAGTATAATGATTAATTTTATCCTCCTTATTTTCATCTACACAGGGATTTATGCCCTCATGGCAATTGGACAAAACCTTATTACTGGGTATGTTGGACTATTAAGCCTCACCCAAGCAGGGTTTTTTGCAATAGGAAGTTATGCGACAGCTATTCTTAGTGTTACCTATGGAATTAACTTTTGGATTACTGTTCCAATTGCAGCTCTTTTAGCCGCTTTCTTTGGAGTTGTAATTGGATTGCCTACCCTTAGACTAAGGGGAGATTATCTTGCTATTGCAACTCTTGGTTTTGGTGAAATCGTTCGTAATATTTTAAATAACTGGGATTCACTTACTAATGGTCCTATGGGAATTCAAAAGATTCCAATGGTAAAAATATTTTCAGTAAAAGTGAGTCCTTATGAAAAATGGGGATTTTTGGTACTTGTATGGGTTTTTGTATTAATAGCCTACTACTTATTTGAACGCCTAGCTGCTTCGAGAATGGGAAGAGCTTTAGAAGCAATTAGAGAAGATGAGATTGCAGCATCCTCAATGGGAATAAACACTACCCAGTATAAAGTATGGGCTTTTGCCCTAGGAGCAGCCGTTGCAGGGGTAGCAGGATCTCTTCAAGCAGTCTTTATCCTCTCTGTCTCACCTGGAGTGTTTACATTCATGGTTTCAATTATGGTTCTTTGTATGGTTGTTCTCGGTGGAATGGGAAATTTTGCAGCTGTTATTCTTGGAGCATTTATTATCCAGTTTATTGCATACTTTCCACAACTCGTCGGATTATCGAACGTTATTCCTCCTCAATTCAAACAAGTCCTCTTTGGCTTTATCCTTGTAGTGATGATGATTTGGCGACCTATTGGAATACTGGGCCGTAAGACGAGAGGAGCTCCTGGCTTCTTCAAAACGCGAGGGGGTAAATAATGGTCATGTTAGAGACAAAAAAACTCACTCGTGCCTATGGTGGAGTTGTTGCAGTAAGTGAAGTAGACTTTAGTGTAAAAGAGGGTCTCATTACAGGTCTCATTGGACCCAATGGAGCAGGAAAAACCACTCTATTTAACAATATGACAGGACTCGACACCCCAACAAAAGGGACTGTTCTTTAC
>SABI01000310.1 GCA_009929055.1 Spirochaetia bacterium
TTATAATACATTCATGGGCTATGTTGATGAAATTAGAACAATGGCTGTAAGAACTAATGCCGATACTCCACAAGATGTCAAAATGTCAGTCAAATTAGGGGCTCAAGGTATTGGATTATGTCGAACAGAACACATGTTCTTTGGGGGACAAAGAATTATTAGTATCAGAAAGATGATCCTTGCAAACAACCTTATTGATAGGGAGAAAGCTTTAGCTGAACTCCTTCCTATGCAGCGGGGTGACTTTGAAGAAATCTTTACTGCCCTTAATGGTCTTCCTGCAACGGTAAGGTTACTTGACCCACCACTACACGAATTTTTACCTAACGATCACACCTCTCGTCATGAAATGGCTCTCCAGCTTGGAATTCCTATTGAAGAAGTTGCTCATAAGGCAGCACAACTACATGAATTTAACCCAATGCTTGGTTTTAGAGGATGCCGATTAGCGATTATTTACCCTGAAATCTTGAAAATGCAAGTAAGGGCAATTATAGAAGCTGCCTTGAATGTGAAAGCAAAGGGGATTGAAGTTCATCCTGAAATTATGATTCCTCTTGTAGGACATTATAAAGAATTTGATTACACCAAAAAAGATGCCCTTGAAACAATTGAAAAAGTCTTTGCAGAAAAAGGCCAGAAAATCAAATACTCAATTGGGACGATGATTGAAGTTCCTAGAGCTGCAATTACTGCAGATGAGATTGCAAAAAGTGCAGAATTCTTTAGCTTTGGAACAAACGACCTTACTCAAATGGCCTGTGGATTTAGTAGAGATGATGCAGCCTCTTTCTTAGGACCATATGTACAAGATCCTGATAAAGGATTCTATGAATATGATCCGTTTGCAACCATAGACATTGATGGTGTTGGTAAACTCGTAAAAATGGCAAGTGAATTAGGACGTAGTGTAAACCCTAAGATTAAACTTGGAATTTGTGGAGAACATGGAGGAGATCCAAGAAGTATAACCTTCTTCCAAAAAGTTGGACTCGATTATGTCTCTTGTTCACCATTTAGAGTACCAGTAGCTCGCCTAGCTGCAGCTCAAGCACTACTTTAGATAAGAACTAAGAATTAATAAGGCTCTACTACTCTCATATCTTTGAGTTTGGTAGAGCCTGTTTTTTTAAGAGACTATTAGTTTCAATAGATTTGTATATATGCAAAGTTAATAGACTAAATATATAACTCTCTTTTTAAAAAAAGCAGCTCCATAAAGAAGCTGCTACAGCCAAAAAAGGGAATTGAACCCTTGACCTGCTCATTACGAGTGAGCTGCTCTGCCCCTGAGCTATTTTGGCGAATACTAACGATACACAAATTTATAAGGTTTTTTCTTAAATTGCAAGGGCTTCTCTCTAGTTGTTTACCAATAAGGTATTGACCAAAGGGGGCATTGTTTCTATGTTAGATGGAACGAGGAAACACCTCGATGGGAGAATATTCTGAATAAAAAACCGACACGGCATCTGCAACACCACTCTGTTCCTGAAGAAAGGGTTGTTGCTATAAAAGTAAAACAAAGTTTAAGTGCCCGCAGTGGCCTTTCTTGGAGCCCTGAAGTAGCTGAGTTCTATATGGAACTTTATCCTGATATGATTGAAAAAGGGTTTGATTTTGACTCTTCATCAGATAATCTCTCTATGAGCCTAGAGGATCTTCTATGAATGTATTAGGTATTGAAACCTCTTGTGATGAATGTTCTGTCTCTATTGTAAGAGATGGAACTATTATATTAAGCAATGAAGTGGCAACTCAAATAGAGATGCATACCCCTTACCAGGGAGTAGTGCCAGAAATTGCTTCGAGGCTTCACACCGAATGGATTAGTAATGTTGTTAAAACATCAATAGCAAAAGCTCATCTTGAAATTAAAGATATTGATGCTGTTGCAGTAACAAACCGTCCTGGACTTCTTGGCGCTCTATTAGTAGGGGTAAACTTTGCTAAAGGATTTGCTGGGGCTCTTGGCATCCCTCTCATTGGAATAGACCATATAAGGGCTCACCTTTATGCCTCACAAATTGAATACCCAATGGAATACCCCTACCTAGGAGTTCTTGTTTCAGGTGGACACACCGTTATTTGTAAGGTAAACGGATTTGATGAAATAGAGGTTCTTGGTACTACTATCGATGATGCAATAGGGGAAGCTTTTGACAAAGTAGCAAAGCATTATGGGTTTGGCTATCCTGGTGGAGCTGCTATCGATAAACTAGCTCAAAAAGGGAATCCTCATGCCTTTTTATTCCCTGGAGTCTCTCTTCAAAAAGGAAATCACCCTTATGATGTCTCTTACTCTGGCTTAAAAACAGCAGTAATTAATCAACTCGATCAATTCCACGATAAAGTGAGTGAGAAATCGAATGAAAATATTGCAGCTTCTTTTCAACGAATTGCGGTACATATTTTAATGAAAAGGGTACAAAAGGCTCTTCTAGATACAGGCCTCACTCGCCTTGCCGCAGGGGGGGGAGTGGCTGCAAACAGCCTCCTTAGAGCCCAATTAAAAGCACTACGCAACGTTGAGGTAGCCTTCCCTTCTATGAAGCTCTGTACAGACAATGGAGCGATGATAGCAGGACTAGCTTATAATTACTTAAAGAATGGGATAGTTAGTGATATGAGCTTAACAGCCTCTTCTAGAGTGAGTGCTTTTAAACATTCATACCCCTAACTCACCTTGACAAAAGAGCCCTGATTAGGTACATTCAGACATCTTTTCTTAAAAGATGGGATGTAGTGTAATGGTAACACAGCAGATTCTGGTTCTGCCTTTAGGGGTTCGAATCCCTTCATCC
>SABI01000311.1 GCA_009929055.1 Spirochaetia bacterium
AAAATAAACAAAAACAAAATGCATTAAATTCGATAAATATGTATTCTATTTACATTATTTTGGCAAGAGAAAACAATAAGTTTATTTTTATAAGGAACTAACCTGTTGAAAAAAGGTCTTTGATGAGTAATTTAGTATCGCATCTGCTAAAAATCACACATAGACAGATAAGAAATATAAGCAAGGAAGCTATCTTAGAGGTGGAATCATCTAAGAATTCTCTTCAAATATCTTAGCAACTCTACCCACCTGGCCAGACTCAAGCATCACTTTAATCCCATGGGGATGATGGGGACTATTTGTGAGGATCTCTTTCACTATTCCTTCTGTTAAGTTTCCACTACGTTGATCTATTTTAAGAATGATAGCTACTTTCAATCCTGGTTTAATCTCTTTACGCAAATTTCCGTCCATGATGCCCTCTTAATAATGGAGTATATCTTTTTTCTTTCGTGAGGAAAACCTATACAAAAAATCAGGGGTAAAATAATTATCGATTCCCCTATTAAAACATCAACATACTATTTTTATGGTAAAAGAATATGTTGTATCTTTTCTTAGACGAGGTAAAAGAAGCTATTTATGACTCACTTATTACTGCGATATTCACGAGAACAATAAGGTGAATAACAACCTGTTCACCCCAGACAAACCAGCTAGAAGTATCAAAACTACTAAAATTTACTACTAAAACATCGAGAACTAGGATGAGAGCCAGCCATATAACCAAAACACCAATTTTAGCCGTTGAGATAAGCTTTGCTGGAATACCTTTAACAAATAGTGCTGAAAAAAGGATAAGCCCACTAACAAGAAGAATTGCTGAGACACCATTTCTGATTAATTCATCATTTCCCCCACCAAAGAGTCTTGAGAGTTCTGTGGAGAAGTCTCCACTAAGGCCACCCCTTGTCGAAAAACCGATAAGCCCCATCGAGATGAATAGCAAACTAACAAGCATCTGAACTATACGAGGTGATGTAAATGTTTTAAGTGAATAATTCTTAGCACCCATAGAATAAGCCTCCTAATAACCTATATCGGAAATCAGAGATATCGAGGAAATAAGTTGAATTAATGTAGAGTAGAGACTTCCTCAATGCGAAGTAGATATCTTTTTTAGATATCTTACTTTGGTATTAATATCATACATTGATTACACTATAGTAGCAATCGGTGGACTGGATCTTTCACTATGTGTAGAAGTCTCTTACAGGCTTCTAAAGAAGATGAAGGATTGAGCTATTGTATGCTATCATTTTCAAGAAATCATAAAAGCATAGGCAGGGGATATGTGTCCCCTGCCATCGTCGTTTATCTAATTTAGTTAAAAGCATCTCCTTCTTTAATAGGTATAGTTATATGTTTCATTTCCATTTTGCGTAAAGAGTACCACCATATATGCTATCCCAAACATGAACACTCTGCAAACTAGAGTTATAATATTGAGTATCACCAGCAGCATTCCAATATCCATCAAAAACATATCCTGTGCGCCTAGGAACTCCTGCTACTTCAGGCATACTTCTCGTATACACTACATTAGAAACACTACCAATTCCATATGAACCACCGTTTTGATCTAAAGTTACCGTAACAATTGGAAGCCATTTTGCATTAAGTGTGTAGTTATTAGTCATATCCCAATTTCTCACACTATTTCTATATTGATCATAATACTGAACAGTCGGAGTAGGAATGTAATCCCAGTATCCATCAAAAGCATACCCTGCCATCGTAGGCCCATCTGCAAGAGAAGGCATTGGTGAGCCATACGTTGCAATTACACTAGTAGTTGTACCAGCGGTTCCTGTATTAGGATCAAGGGATATAGTGTAATCTCCTCCTGTCCACCTAGCATAGAGAGTCGCATAAGCATCCTCTTTGTCCCAATTTTTCACATTTTCCCTTGAAGCATTGTAATATTGAGTACCACCATTAGGATCATCCCAATATCCGTTAAAGGTGAATCCTGTTTTGAATGGGGATGAAGTGCTTGTCAAACTATACAGTGGTTCGCCATAGGTTCCTAAGACAATATCATATTCGCCTAGACCTCCTAGACCACCATTCGAGTTAAAATTAATGTAAGTAGGCTTAGCTGTCCATCTAGCATAGAGTGTAGTAATGGTATTAGCATTGTCCCAGGTTATCGTACTTTCCATAGAACCATTGTAATATTGAGTACCACCAGTAAGAGCATCATAGTATCCTTCGAAAGCATATCCAGTCCGACTCGGTGCTTCTAATCCTTCAGGCATACTTCTCGTATCGACGGCATCTACACTGCTTGCTCCTGCCTCACCTCCGTTAGGATCTAAAGTTAATGTAGATTTATAGAGCCACTTTCCATAGATACCCGTGTTGTAAGTATTATCCCAATTCCTCACACTATTTCCATTTCCATCATAATACTGAATTTGAGGATCTACATTTATTTTCCAGTATCCGTTAAAAGCAGACCCAGGCTTAGTTGGAGGCTCTATAAGAGGAGGCATTGGAGAGCCATACGTTGCTGTTATATAAGTAGAACCTACACCGATACCCCCATTATGAATAAGTGTAATTTCGTATTCTAGTGCTGTCCATCTAGCATATAGAATAGCACTCTCATCTAATTTATCCCACGTCGTCACACTTGTCATAGAAGTGTTGTAATATTGAGAGCCATCAGTAAGGGCATCCCAATATCCGTTAAAGGTGAATCCTATTTTGGATGGGGCCGATTGACTTGTCAAACTATCTAGTTGTTCACCATAGGTGCCTAAGACACGAGCATCTACGCCTGGACCTCCTGTAACTC
>SABI01000034.1 GCA_009929055.1 Spirochaetia bacterium
CTAATACCCTTGCTACTGAGATAATCTTCACTAATTATCTTCTCCTCTACAGGGTGTTCATACTCCTGAAAATAACGACGAGCTATAAAAAAGTAGAGATACACAACAAATACTGAATAACTCAAATAAGCTATTTTAAACGTTTGGTCTCTGAAGAATACGAGGTCTAAGGGGAATGTGAATAAAAGGGGACAAAAAGTTGCAATAATTCCAGCTAATAGGCTCTCTTGCTCCCATCCTTTTACAAATCTTTTATAATAAAGGGCACTTACTCCTAAGATGACCATTACATAACTCCCTGCAAAGAAATGGTAAGAAAAAGTAATATTCATCGCTTTAATAATCTCAAGGTCACTAAAAATTGTAATAATTACGATGCTTCCAACAAAGAAAATGATTATTACTATTCTCATGATTAACAGGGCAATAGATGTTTGTTTTGGAGCTGTTGGTAGAAGCCTTATAAGATAGCGAGCTGCCGTGTAGAGTAGAAGTGTGGTAAAAACAATAGAAGCTCCTGTAACCCACCAAGCAAATAGTCGGTAATTAGTGTTAGTCATCACCATTTCAGGGAAAAGGCGGTGAACGTAGGTGACAAACTGAGTGAGAAGCATTTGAAGGGAAAGGGGAACTAGGATTGTAAGGAACTCTAAAGAATAGTGGTCTCGTGCCCTGATGTAGGTAAGAGTACAGAGAGCAGTAATAGAAAGTACAAGAGACGTTGTTAAAAATAGTAATACATCGGCAATAATAAACACCCTAAGCTCCTTAACATGCTAGTGGGTGTTATTGTATCACAAAGAGAGAAAAAGGGGATAGCCTAGTGTTACCAAATATAGGGGGTGAATGATGAAAAAGAGGGGACTTCTACCCCTTCAGGAAAGTCTTGCCTATTCGCTGGAAGAAATAAATTATTCATCCCAAAGGGACCAAATTTACCTCTCAAAATAAATCCTTCTTTAGTTGTCCACGCTTCAGCATGGTAACTTTTCCCACTTCGAGGGTCTATTACCATCCCATCAACATATTTTTCTTCATCAAGAACGAGATTATAAAATATGTCTATATCAAGGAGAAGTGGAGTTCCTTTTACTTTTGATGCTACTACGGTTGGATTCATATAACTTTCAACAAATTCACCACTCTTTTCATCAAATGACACAATTACTCTCCCATACAACTTCCCTTGATACATATAGGTCATCATAATACTGGTGATGAATCCTTTTTTCTCATCAATCGTTTTCCAAAATCCTACTATATTTCTCTCTCCCACTGCACCTACACTCGACATGATGAGAAGCAAAATGATAGTCCATATTGCTTTTTTCTTCATGGATTGCTCCTTCCATTAGTACTGATAAGTGAGAGATATTGTTAATGAATCATTATCATCCCACATTTTGTAGAGACTTTCTTTACTACTATCAAAGGTCCCAAATAAATTACCTTGTACTGATAAAGTGATGTCATCCTTTAAGGTATAATCAATTTTAGATAAAAGTGCATATCCTTGTGTTGGAACTTGATACGTCAAGCCCCCCTCTATAAGAAGCTTCTCTTTGAAGAGAGGAATATGAACTCCTACAATAATATTATGGTCTTGTTCGAGTGAAGCGCTATCTACATCAAATGGGTTACTCGATTGATACCCTAATATACTTGTTCCATTGTAACTCGCTGTAATATAGCTCGTAGTTTTTGGTATCATGTAACTTACTGACCCTATATAAACAAGTTTACTATTATAAAGATAAGGATCTGTCTCATCACTATCTTCACTTATATACAATGCCCCTTCACCTGAAAGAGTAAATGAACCTTTCACATAATTGACATCTGCTCCAATGATATTCATCATCGTATAGATGGTTTCAATAGTAGTATCCGCGTAAGGAGGAGAAATCGGTAAAGGGATGAATTTTAATCCTGGTCTCTCATAGTATCCTTTGTAGTACATTACTGAAGCATCTAGTGGCCCTATTGGCATAGCTAATTTTGCTCCAAAAGAGCCATAGCCAAGAGTAGCTGTATTAGGAGCAGAGTATGATACTGTTTTTCCCGAACTTAATATGCCTCCTACTAATGTCTTAAAAGTATCTGGGGTTGTATCCCATCTTCCACTAGTTGCCATCTGTATTGGGGTAAAGATAGGTTTATAGATTACTTCTACTTGTGCTTTGTCAAAGTAGAGTTGAGTAAGGATCATTGGTTCGCTTATTTTCATTTCCCTTTGATCCATGCTTATGCCGTTTCTAAAATCACTTGCATTTATTACATCTACTGCTCGAGCAGTATCAACAACTCCCCAACGATGGATAAAGTATCCAGCTTGGATTTTTCCTTGTGGAATATAATATGATAGAGATAATTCTTTTACGATATCTTTAAATGAAACTTCACCTGCTCTGAGGGCTGGTAGGTAAATTTCAGCATTTCCCCCTAGAGAAGGGTGGGTAAAGGTGAGGGAAAAGTTTAAATCTGCAAATGGGTCTATGTTGCTTTTAAATATATCTGTCGTCTCTATAAAAGAGGTTATTCCGGCTGATACTTTTCCAGCGATATCGAACGATGTACTCATGGGAGCTTCTTCAGTTGATACCTCTTCATCGAAGATGAGACCAAATCCTTCACTTGCACTAAGGGGAAGTGAGATTAATAGAGCTAATAGTAATAACGGTAATATTTTTTTCATTATATTCTCCCTGTTTGTAAGAATTGAAGGGTGAAGTATCCACTAGGAAGAGAAATGCCATATTTAGCTTGCTTTATCTCAATTCGAGTTTTGTGGCCTGTTGCTACAGTTGTCATTTCCATGATGGAAGCAACCCATTCTCCACTTAATTGGGATAATTCTATTGTTTCAAGTCTTTTTAGTAGTGTGGTTCTGTTAGTATCATAGAGTTCAACCTTCATTGGAAGGTAAGTAGCCGTATCTACCCACACCACACTCTTGCCGTAATTAGAGGTGTCAAATGGAAGGGACTCTATTACATAAGAGTCTCGGTTGTTTACTGTTTCATTTCTTAGATAGGTATGAGTTGCTTCATCTTGATCAAAGGTCGTCGCACTCATATCTGCATATGAAAAGTCACTTCCCATAAAAGAGCCAGTACTCTCTCCAGCTGAAATTCTTTTACTTTGTTTGAGAGCTGGTAGATAAATATATTGTTCATCTTCACCCTCTTTTTCTAATGTTAAAAAGCGTGTTTGTTTTACACTAGCAGGAGAGAGGAAGAGGGTAATACTTTCAGTTTTTTCACTCACTGTTCTAGTAAGAGTTTGAATTCTTCTCTCCCTTTCTTCTCCACTTGTTTCAATAAGGGTAAGGATGATATCGAGGGCAGCGGTATCATGAAGCTGGACTTCTTTCACCTTCTTCATAACTTCTACTGCGTTAACTTCTGCGCTCATAAGGGGAGAAGTTAAAGTGAGTAGAATTGTCGAGATAAGTATGAGAATTACGTACTTTTTTGTTTTCATTTATTTCCTTCTTTGTTTGTTTTTTTATGTAAGAACTGCAAAGCAATAGGGAGAACTGTAATACTCGAGAGCCCTGCTGCAATCATTGAAATACAAAACAGAATTCCCATCTGCTGAACTGGAATAAATCTACTGAATATTAATCCAGCGAATCCTAGCGTAACTGAGACCATGTTAATAATAATTGCCCGACCAGTAGTATTCATTATTGCAACGAGGAATGCAGCATCCCCATTTGTTCTCTCTATCCTTCTATATGCAGAGATGTAGTGAATTGCATAGTCTACCCCTATACCAATAGCAAGAGCGGCCAATAGGGATGTTATAATATCTAATGGGATTGATAATAATGCCATTGAAGAGAATATTCCCATTAGGGCAAAGGCTACTGGGATTAGTCCAATGAATCCATATTTAATACTTCTAAACAATATTGCTAAAAGGATAAATACAATAAGCAGGGAAGATACCAGTGAGTATATTTGACTCTTGGTGACGAGTTTCGTAAGGGCTAAGGCAATAGCCTCTCCTCCACCAATTGCAACATCATAGTTGTCGGTTTCATCATTCCAGTATTCATTTATAAAGTCTGTTAACTCAGTAGTGCTTTCAACTCCTGTGTCTTTAATCATGATTGTAATATTTGTTTTATCTGGCTCTAGTGTATCATTAATCAACATATCTAAATTGCCAGAGTACAGGACGAGATATTGACTTATAAGATTTGTAAGATCTGCTTCATTGCTTAGTCCATACTTTAAAGGATCTGTTGGTATTTCTCTGTATGTTTCACTATCAAAATCAAGAGTGGCCCCTTCTATGATTAGTTCATCTTCATTATCTACTGCAGTCTCATCAAAGCTAAAAGAATCACTAAAGAAATCTAATACAACCTCTTCTTCTTCCTGTTGTTGATAAGGAACACTTTGCTTGTTAAGCATATAGTTCATTCTTTTAATATAAGGGGCAATACTTTGAATCTTACCCACTTGGTTGAATTCTTCTAGCTTGCTTTCAAATGTATCGAGTTTAGCAAGGAAGGTTGGATTCAGGATTCTTTTCCCCTCTTTGTGAGTGATCATCACATTAATAAGGCCACTACCTCCCATCTTGTCATTATAAAGGGAGGTGTCTTGAACTATCTTAGAGTTTGGTTTAAAGAATTTGAGCATATCTGTTCCACTTTCTATTCTTGGAATGAGGACGATAGTAAGAGTTAATAGGACTAAAGAAACAACCACAAATATTTTTTTATATTTAATTACAACAAGGGCAATAAAGTTAGAAAAAATATGTTTACTTCCTTTAGCTTCTCTTTTTTTCCAAGATGCAATTACCTCTTTTTTTAATCCATTACGATAGGTAATTCTCAATAGAGCTGGAAGAAGGATTAAAGAGGCTATTTGCGAAATGACAACACCAAAAGCACTCAATAGACCAAACATTCTAAAAGGAGATAATGGAGAAGTGAGCTGAGCAACAAATCCTGCAGCAGTGGTAATCCCTGCAAGGATGATAGGCATCTTATTTTTCTTAATAACAGAAGAGATAGTAAGTCCAATTTCTTCATAAGAAACATCCCCATCTTTCTCCAATATTTCTTCATAAAAATGGCTCATTACATGAATAGCATAGGCGCTAGCTACAATTAAGAGGAGAACAGGAACAAGCATTGTCGCCATAGTGAAGGTAATATTGAAGATGATCATTAATGCAACAACGATAGATGCACTAAAAAAGATGGTGATTAAGGGTAATATTACCCCAACTATTTTCCTAAAAGAGAAGAAAAGAACCATGATAATCAATAGGCCCACTATAGGAGCGAGGATAATCATATCACTTACTAATGACTCGTTTATTTGTTGTTTTACTACTGGTAATCCAATGAGAGTAAATGTTTCTCCATTATTATTGCTTTTAGTACTTAGTGCATTAATTGAGTCCATGAGTTCTTTTTGATCACTAGCGGGTAATTCTTTTTCCATAGTAACGACAATTGATGCCATTGTTTGATCTTTTGAGATAAGAGAAGAGTCGTATATTTCTTTCCAACTGCCGAGTCTCTCTTTCATTAATTCTATTTCGGTTTCGCTTACTCCGCTAAAGAGAGGGACTACTTTCATTCCAAATTCATCACCATCGATATGGTCTAAATTTGTTAGACTCATTACAGAATGGACTCCAGCAAAGGATTCAATTTCTTGAGTCATGGTCTGTATCAAGGAGAGACTATGTGGGTTAAGGATAGATCCTGTTTTGTTTTGCACCCCTAATACGAGAGCATCAAGGGAACCAAACTCAGCCTCTATTGTTTTATTAACCTGTACTACTTCAGACTGATTAGGAATAAAGGCATCAGTCGAACTGTCAATAGTGAGATGAGAAATCATCGAGATTGAGAGAATAGAAAGAACTATTGCAACAATAGTAATTGTTATATCTCTTGTTAGTTGTATTTTTTTAGCTTTCATTACATTAAGGATAGTGATTATGAGGCGATATAACTATCAATAAAACTGATGAAATATGTCATCTTTACGGGTGATTTGTCCATAATTCATCCCTCTTTGAACCTTTTGGGTAATATGGTATTATAAGTCATTGGAGAAAAACGATGACACCACAAGAACTATTAGAGACGTTAAAAGAACAAGAATCTGCGATTCAATTTACTTCCTTTGATTCTACCCTTGCTTATAAAATTGGCTCTTTTGTAGTAGAGCATGCCTTAAAAAATAATCTCCCTATCGCCCTTGATATTAGTGTTGGGAATCGTTGTCTATTTCACTTTTCAGCTAACGAGGCCACCCTCGATAATGAGATGTGGATTATGAGGAAAGTTAAGAGTGTAAAAAGATTTCAACACAGTTCATATTTCCTAGGAAGAAGATTAGCGCTCGAAGGAAAAACAATGAGTGAAAGATATATGATTAGTGAACAAGAATATGCTTTTCATGGAGGATGTTTCCCTATTATCTTAAAAGGGACGGGGGCAATTGGTACTATGACTATTTCTGGATTAGCCCAAGAAGATGACCATCAACTAGTTGTTGATGCTCTCACTAAATTTTTACGTTAAATTGTAATTAAGGAGAAAAAATATGTTAAATTTTAGCTATTATAACCCAACAAGAATTATCTTTGGAAAAGATTCTATTTCTAAAGTAGGTACTGAAATAAAGAAACATGGTTCAAAAGTGCTCCTCCACTATGGAGGTGGCTCTATAAAGAAAAACGGAGTATATACACAAGTAATTGCTTCCTTAAAGGAATCTCAAGTAGAATATGTAGAGCTTAGTGGAGTAGTTCCTAATCCCCACCTATCCTTGGTAAGAGAAGGAATTGATCTATGTAAAACTGAAAAGGTTGATTTTATCCTCGCAGTTGGTGGTGGTTCTGTAATTGATTCAGCCAAAGCTATCGCATTTGGATCTCTGTTAACAGATACTGATGTGTGGGAAGATTACTACATGAAGGGAGACTGTGAAATTACTGAGGCTTTGAGTGTAGGGGTTGTCCTCACCATTCCTGCTGCAGGTAGTGAAAGCTCAACAGGAAGTGTCATCACCAATGAAAAAGCTTATCTAAAACGAGCTGTTAATAGTGAAGCACTTATTCCCCTCTTTGCAGTAATGGATCCTGAAACTAACTATTCTCTTCCTGATTATCAAACAGCATGTGGTGCTTCAGATATATTATCTCACCTACAAGAGAGATATTTTACTAATGAAAAACACAATGATTTATCAGACAGATTGTTAGAAAGTGCGATGAGAAACATCATTAGTTATGCTCCCCTTTCCTTAAAGCACCCTACAGATTATCGCTATCGAAGTGAATTGATGTGGACTGGAACGATAGCCCATAACAACCTCCTCGATAGAGGAAGAGTCGGAGACTGGGCTTCTCATGATATTGAACATGAACTTTCTGGAATGTATGATATTGCTCATGGAGCAGGGCTCTCGATAGTATTTCCTGCTTGGATGCGCTATGTATACCATCATGATATTGATCGATTTGTCCAATATGCTATTCGAGTATGGGACATTTCTCTTACACTTGATGATAAGGATGCTATAGTAGAAGCAGCAATTGATCGCTTAGAGGCATTCTATCGTTCGATAGGACTCCCGGTTCATCTTGGAGATGCTGGAATAGGACCTGAAAAGATTAAGAAAATGAGTGCTAATGCGATGATAGGACGAAATAGTATAGGGAACTTTGTTACCTTAGATAGTTCAGATATAGAAAAAATATTTCGCTTAGCCCTTTAGATGTTCTCTCTGGTAGGAATCTTCTTGAGTAAGGTTCCTACTGGGCATACAGCACACCATGCTCTCCCTCTGTAACGAAGTGCAAACCACACACCTAATAAGGTACTGCTTAACATCATAGAGTAGAGCCGATATGAGAGGTGTAGCAACCATTGGCTGATTGTAATATCGTAGAGTTGAGGGAGGGGGAACAGGGGAATCGCTATAAACAGTCGAATGTATGGCATAGATGCCATATTCCCTAAAGCAACCTGTATTGTGCTCCCTGTGATAAATATAAGATTCATAGTGAAATAAGTGAGCAATAATTTCCTTAGATATCCATCATTAAACATTTTTGGGGTTTTTTTATAATTCCCTTTCTTCCTTCCAATGACAGAAGTAAATGAGGCTCTTGGACAATAATGGCGACACCATAAATTTTTCTTTTTAGTGGTTAAGATAATAAACGGAATTGCCATGCACAGAAATGCAGCGAGGGCGAATATGATTGAGATAAAGGGAAGGAAAAAATATAGGATAGTTATGATAAATAGTCCTGGAATTAACCCATTTCTTTTTTGTGATATATTCATTTTTTCTCCATGACCAGAGCTCTAGGAAAACAATAACGGGTACATTTTCCACATTCTGTGCAGAGGTTGTAATTTACTACTGGAGCGAGTACCCCTACTTGTGAAAGTGCTCCTGCCGGGCATACATGAATTGCAGGACACTGATGGTTTTGTGGGCAACGTTGTATTTTTACTACGAGTTTTCTTGCCCCTTGAGGTGAACTAAATCGAAACAATTCTCTTAAACCCATATGTGTCCCTATCCTTATAATTAGCCTATCAAGAATAGTATCAGTAATAGTTACGAAGTACCGTGATTATGTCACTTTACACTTTCACTTTCGGCTATTTCTTTAAATTTAGGGGCGACTACTAGAAAGCATTCGAGAATTTCTGGATAAAAATGAGTTGGTTTTGTTCTACTGTCTCCAAGAGTGATGATTTCTACTGCTTTTTCATGGGTGAAAGCTTTTTTATAGGGACGTAGGGAAACAAGGGCATCATAGACATCGACGATGGATACGACAGCGCCACTAATAGGTATTTGTTTCCCTTTTAAGCCCTTGGGATAGCCCGTGCCATCATATTTTTCATGATGAGAAAGGGCTATTTCATATGCTTTTTGTAAAAATGTATTAGTGCCCATCATTTCCATTGTTTTTGCAATAGCCTCTGCACCATTAGTGGTATGCTTTTTCATTTCATCCATCTCTTCTTTTGTAAGAGGTCCCTCTTTTAATAATATAGAGTCTGGAACTGAAACTTTTCCGATATCATGAAGGGCTGATGCTTGAGCTAATAAGGAGACTTCTGAGGTGTCGAGAAGAGTTGGGTATCTTTTAGCAACTTCACTAGCTAGGATGTGAGAATAGCGCTGTGTGTTGAAAATATGAACACCTGTTGTTTTATCTCTCGACTCAGCTAAGTAGGCTACAGCTTGAACTACTGTATCTCTAGTGTGCTCTACTTCCTTTGTGCGAGAAGCAACAAGGGCTTCAAGATGTTTTCTATGAGTTGCAAGTTCAAGTTGTAGTTCTACCCTTTTTGTGACGATGTCTGTATTAAAAGGTTTGGTGATATAATCAACTGCTCCTATATTAAACCCACGTAACTGATCTTCTATTTGATCCATTCCTGTAGTAAAAATTACTGGAATATCTTTGTAAGCCTTGAATGACTGGAGTTTTTCTAGGAACTGAAACCCATTCATTCCTGGGAGGATTGCATCAAGAATAATTAAATCTGGAATTTCCCTTTTTAATAATTCTAGAGCTTTTTCAGCGTCAATAGCGATAATAAGGTTGTACTCTTTTTCAAGAGAGGCAACAAGTAAATCAATATGAAATGGTGAGTCTTCGACAATCAAGATAGTATTCATAATATTTCACCTTCTTTGTTCTGATAGCAGATGAATAATTTCATCTGTTTGGGGTATTGCCTCACTATAATTGTACACCCGAGTGAGGTTTTGTAGCGTTGTAAATTTTTCTTTTGCTAATCCATTTAGAAAGAGAGAAGAGAGAGAGAGTATTGCTTTATTTACTATCTGACTTTTTCCTCCAACCAATCCTTCTTTGAGGGTCTGTAACATAGAGAGGGCTTCCTCTGATGAGTAAGAGAGGAGAGGTATTTTACTCTCTTCTTTTTCTATTATAAAATAGTGGGAATTTTTAATGGCATCGAGAACAATTGCAAACTCACTCATAAATTCATGTTGCTTTTGAGCATAGTCTTCATATGTTTGTTCGATTATCATCTTTTCAAGGGTGCCAGCTAGGGTCGATAAATTTGTTGCTCCTAAATTTGCTGAAATACTTTTGACTGAATGGACAAATCTAATACGATTATTATCGTTTAGGGCGGTTTCATTATAGAGGTTTGAATAATCTTTATACCCATTGTAAAATTGGTTAATTAAGCGAATAAATAATTCTTTATCATTATTTAGAAAACCAAGCGCTTTATTGACATCAATACCTGAAATTGAAGGATTATTTGGATTTCCTGTAATGATTTCGTAACGATTTTGTTGAGCTAGCATAGTAATTTCTCTTGGGAGAAAATCCAATAATACTCCATACAATTCTTCTGGTATTATGGGTTTCGTGAGGTACTCATCCATTCCCGCTGCAAGGCATCTGTTTTTTTCATGAGAACTTACATTAGCAGTCATGGCGATAATAGGAACATGGGCATTTTCTTCTTCTTTAAGGGCTCTTATTAAGCGAGTAGTTTCATATCCATCAAGACCAGGCATTCTAATATCGAGGAGGACAACATCATAGTTGTGTTGCTTTACCTTTTCTATTGCACTGTATCCATTATTAACTGCTTCACATTGAATCCCTACTTGAGAGAGGAGGTAAAGCATTATTTCTTGATTAATTTCAACATCCTCTACTATAAGGACTTTTAGGGGAGAAAGAACTTTAAAATCCTCATATTTATGTTTCTCTTTCTTTTCCACATGTCGCATTTTTGTATCTATTTCATCAAGTATTTTTGATGATTCAATAGGGGTCATTAAGTATCCATCTATTACATTATCCTCTTCAAATAAGAGAGCGGGGTTTTCTATTGTAGACTCATAGGTGATAAATACTAAATGATTGTCATGAACTCCCTCTTTTTTACAACGTAATAGATGTTGATATATTGAATCATTCATTATTGAGGTATCAATCATGCAAAGAGTATAGGGATGATTCTCCTGATTAATTATTTCCTTCTTTATCTCAAATTCATCATTATTGGTAATTATATCAACATCGAGAGATAGACTTTCAAGAACAATAGCAGTTTCTTTTGCTCTCTTACTATCTGAATTCATAATAAGTGCTCGAGAATTAATCCAAGAGGGGTCTATTGGGTGTTCTAAGGGCGAATTAGTATCAATTTGAAGAGGAATAGTTACGGTAAATGTGCTTCCCTTATGATAGGTGCTTTCAACCATTATATTCCCATGCAGTGCTTTGGTGAGCCATTTTACAATAGGAAGGCCAAGGCCAGTACTTTCTTGGGAATAATTATGGAATTCATTCACTTGATAATATGGATCAAATATCTTTTTAATATTCTCTTTCTTAATACCTAACCCTTCATCTTTCACTATTATGTTCACGGTTACTTCGTTGTGTGAGAGGTGAAGTATTTCAGTAGAGATATCTATCGTACCATCATTGCTATACTTTATTGCATTACTTAATAAATTGCTCACAATTTGCCCAATTTTAATAGGGTCACTAAGGACAAGTGAAGGGATTTTCTTGGCATGGGTAAATGAAATAGAGAGTCCTTTTTCTTGTGCCTTTTGAGAGGTTGAAGAAATTATTTGTTCGATTGTGCTAATAAGGGAAAAAGAGATAATGTTTAATTCTATATTTGATTGATCCATTCTTGAATAATCAAGAACATCTCGTACCAAGTTGATTAAGAAATCACTACTTGATTTTACTATTTTAGTAAGACGTAATTGGTAAGGGTCTAATTTAGTATCGAGGAGCATATTATTCATCCCTATGATACTATTAATAGAATTTCGAATTTCATGGCTCATTTTAGCAAAAAATGAGTTAAGCTCTTTATTCATGAGATCTCTTTCGTGAGCAAGAATTTCTGCTTTTTCTCGCATCTCTTTCATTTGCTTTATATGGTTGTTTCTTGCTAACAATTCACCTAGATTGTTAGCAAAATATCTTAAGAGTTGCCTCTCTTCTTTATTCCAACTCATATTGCTTTTAACTGCATCAAAACCAATAAAACCATAATTATTGTTTTCTCCAATAATTGGTTGAAATAATATTGATTTCACAGATTGTGCAAGGAGAATTTCTCTTTCAGCAGCCCAACTATCTTGTAATCTATTTACTTCTCGAACATATATCTCTTTCCCATGAGAAAGATCTTCTATTAAATTGGGAAATATCTCTTTTGGAAGATGTTGTAGATTTTCTATCTCTGGATTGATAGTAGGGGCACACCATTCATGGGTGTTATCCATCAACTCCCCATCTCGGTATAAAAAGATATATGATCTATCTGAACCTGAAAAACTTCCTAATACTTCAAGGGCATGATGTATGATTGCATCAAAACTCAGTTCATTACTTGTAAAGATCCTACTCGTTAAATCGAAAAGAATATTTTCAAAAGCAATTTTTCTCTCTAGGAGCCTCTCTGTTACTTGGATTTCGGTAATATTTGTAATACAGGTAACAATTTTTTGCTCTTCACTTTCTGAAGGAACTGCAATAGAAGAAACATTCACTCTATATAGTTGATTTTCTTTATTTAATAAAATTGATTCATATCTAGAATCAGAGCTATATTCAGAAATAATTGTTGATATATTCTCTCCAACAAGCTCTTGCGGTGTGAAGCCTGTCATTTCATAAATTCGCTCATTTGCTGAATAGATATATCCCTCTTTATTATGAACAATAAATCCGTGATGGATTGAATCAGTTAATGATCCTGACATGTCTATATTGGATGAGATATCTTTGATACTTATGATATAAGAGGCTGCTTTTTTTGTGGTGATGTATTGTGCTATAATTTTGAACCGTCGAGTATCATACACCTCAGGTGAGCGATATATCATTGAACCTCGTTTGCCTAGATTCTTTGAACTTATTGCTAATTCTTCCATTGGGACTGCAAACTCATTTCCAAATACTTCTCGCATTGAAAAACCAATGAGTTCCTCGCGAGGACGAGTAAGATACTCTTTATCGTTAGACGTGATGATATCTTGCATTTTTAATTGTTCATTCAAGAAGATTAATACATCAAATTGTGTTTTTGTCACCTCTTGTTGTACAGAAAAGAGATAATGTTCAAAAGAGATGTCACGAATAAGAAACACTACTTCATCTTGCTCTGAGCAATTCATTGCTGTTACCGAATAGTATTCTTCACTTTCAGAGACAAGAAATTCTTTGGTAAAGGGAAGTGTTTGAATAGAGGGGAGGAGGAATATTGAGTGCCAAGGGAGAATATTTGAAAAATAGGGATATAAGGAGAGAAGAGGCTCTCCTAAATGTTTATCTATGTCAAAAGAGAATAATTTTGATGTTTCTGAATTTGCAGAAATAATATATTTAACAATTCCTGTTGAATCAATCTTACATCTTATGTATGCGATGGGGAAATTCCCTTCACTACCACTTCTTTGTAGATACATCTAATACCTTTACCCCTTATGTTAGTACTTATGACAACTTCTTCCTATTCTAATTTAATTATGAACTCGTTTCAATAATAATAGAAGGAATTTTCAGCTAATGATGAGAAGAAAAATATCAATTTTACACACTTTGTGCACAATTAGAATAAAAAGAACATTTCTTATTGATATTCATTAAAATAGAGAGCAAAAATTATAAATAATTCATGTTCTGTTGGACTAAATCTATCACGCAGGAGCAACTTTTTGGCTTCTGCTTGAGTAAGTTCTTTATTCTGATTTTTTAATGTAATAATTCTATCTATTATTGAAGGATCAATTGAACGTAAGTTTCCAAAGACTCCAATGTTATGCAAAGCAATTATTGCTTTTCTCAGATTATCAAGATCATCTTGGCTGGATAGTTGTTCTTCTTTAAGTATTTCTACTGATTCTTTTATAGTGCTGAGAGTGAAGGAAAGGGAACACTAAAAGAAGAAAGGAGTAAGATAAAGTAGGAAGTTGATGTAAAAACTAATAAGTTGTATTTCACTATTTGTCGCATTGTACTTGACTCCTTTCTTAATATTTGTACTTATACTTTACTTATAGTCGCAGTGTAAGGCAATACTGTTATATGTAGGAATATCCCTACAAAGGAAAAGATGCCTTCAATGGCATCTTTAGTATTGTAAATATGTAATAAGTTAGAATTATATTTGCAATATTGATCTAATTGATTGAATAGTATGATGGTCTGCTTTTTGAAGTGCTTGATAGATATGTAGTATTGATTTCTGAGAATGAGAAATTTGTTCAGGGCTTTTCAATAGGTAATCAACA
>SABI01000312.1 GCA_009929055.1 Spirochaetia bacterium
GTATAGGCTTGCTTTTTTCTGTACTAATCAAATCTTCTAGTACCCTACTACTAACCGTAAGATTTGATCATATTACTTAAAGTCACTTTAGACAACTACCTAGTTGAATCCGATAGCAACTAGCCAGGAGATAATTGATATTTGAATATCATGTCAGAAATAAGGCGATAGGCTTTTTCAACCTGGTTTTCTTTCATATGCTTCAAACCCTCAATAGTGTATACAATTTCCGTATACATAAAAATGGTAACAGGGTCGTTGGTGGAAGTCAAGTTTTATTAGTGTTTTCTTTTAAACAATAAAACTAATCCATAAACTAATCTAAAAGATGATTTTTTATCACTAATCATGCATTGACATACACATTTGTCTACCTTAAAATTTAAAAACACACAGGAGGAACACTATGATATTCCCTGAACTATTCCCTAGATATTTCCACCCAGAACTAAGTATATATTACAATGCTTCATTACTCATGAGTGAGATAAAGACCACTCCTCGTATGGATATTATTGATTTATTTCAACGAGCGAAAGAACTAAATAACATGACGTTCTCTACACTCTTACTTTGCTTAGATTGGCTATATTTAATCGATTTTGCTTACGTAGATGATAAAGGAGAAGTAATACTGTGTTCATTAAAAGCTTAACACTCTCGAAACTATTATTCGAGAGTTACACCTCTTCTAAAGACTCATAAATTCTTCTCATGCGGTAGCAAAAATAAGCTGTTCAAGATTGAGGCTTAAAAATAGATAGCAAAATTTACTTTAAATACTATAGGAATCTATTCACCCATCTCTCACAACCACTTTTCTAACCATAATTGAGCAACTTGTTGCATATCTTTGGTGAGTCTATGACCTCCTGCTTCGTAGATGTAAGAGAGGTGGTCACTTTTATTCATCTTCTTATAGATTGCTTTTAAGTTTTCTTCAGCTTTATTTACTTCAGAAAGGGTAAATAATTCATCATCTTTGCAGCTTAGAACTAAGAGAGGTTTAGGAGCCATCATACTTATGATATCAGAAAAGTCCATGTGAGTAGAGATTGTTGGTATTGTGTACATCCAGGTGTGACAGTGAGCTTTGTTTTCGATAAAATCATTCCAACTGGTCATAAACCCTGCACTTACTGCACATTTGATGAGGTCATTATGAGGAGAAAGGTAGGCGGTTCTTAGTCCACCTAAACTTATTCCACAACATCCTATTCTCTCTTTGTCTACTTCTTTTCTATTTGCTAAGATCTGTAGGGCAACTCTATCTTCTGCTAAGGTAATTCCTGGCCAGGTGAATCCTGCTGTG
Source organism: Spirochaetia bacterium (assembly GCA_009929055.1). Lineage (GTDB taxonomy): Bacteria > Spirochaetota > Spirochaetia > Sphaerochaetales > Sphaerochaetaceae > SABI01. Next base: position 1,313 of record SABI01000312.1, read on the forward strand.
AAGATACTTTTTGCGATGAGGGACTCCATGTAGTGGGCTAATTCATGGTACTTATAATCTTCATCTTTCACTTCACAGGATCTTTCCATCAAATGATTTACCACATGAGGTGGAATATCTTTTACTTGAACTCGCCTACTTTCAAAAGGAAAAACATCATGAACTAAAACAGCAAAACCCCTCTTAGCTATTTCATTAGCCCAAGCATGAGAGTTATACATCTCATCTTGGTAATTACGAATGTGTAGTGGAGGATTTCCTTCTATCTTTACGAGCTTACTTTTACCTAACACCTTGTTTAAGCCATGATCGTGAAGCCCTAACACCCCTCTAAGAGGGGAAGTATGCTTGATGGGCCTAATGAAATAAGCCTCTGTTGCTGGTCCAAAAGGGAGAGCCCACCTAAGCTTTTCGATATGGAGTCCATCAAACTCTATTAGTTCAACAAGCTCTACTTTAGGCACTTTAAAATGAGGAGCAGCTATACACTCTTCAAATAGCGAGTAAGCCTTTTCTCTCCACTGATTGATATCAGTTAATTCTTTATTTTGGAATGAGTAAGGGTAATGACCCTCTTTAGGAAGTGAATCACTAAGGAATCTACTTAATTCTCCTAGAATGAATTGATTACTATTATTCATAATAAAGCCCTCCACCTATAGATTTATCTCTTTTCTCACATTGAGTCCAAGTATAACCAAGGTGTAATTACTCCTTATGTTCTATTATAATCGATATTTGTTTAGTTCACAATGATGAGGGAGGAGCCCTAGATTTAAGTATAACTTTTCCTTATTTTCTTAAAACCCTAATTCTATCTCTAATTCTCTCCCTATCTTAAGGAGCTGCTCATACACTTTAGGGGACAGAGGCACTCCTCGTTCATTACTCTTTGCTTCACTTTCATGCTCTTTTTGCCCAGCATAGTAGACTCTTTCACAATTAGTTGCTGGCTCACTGTTGTTAATATCATCTAAAAGATGTCCCATGTCCGTCTTAAACTCTTCTACGTCTCTAAAGGCATCTATCTTAATTGCTCCAAAGAAGTGGCACACCCGTGCACTCGTTGCCTCGCTATCTTTTACATGCTTACCAAACTCTCCACCACTAGTGATAGAGGTGAGAATATCTACTACTACCCCGAGTCCAAATCCTTTATGCCCACCGTTAAGTTCTCCTAGTCCTCCTAAGGGGAGGATTCCTCCACCGCGCTGAAAAAGCATATCATCAAGGAGCTTAAAAGAGTCTGTTGTACTCATTCCATTAGTATCAACAGCCCACCCTTCGGGTAAGCTCTTTCCTTCTCTGTTATAGACTTCAACCTTTCCTCGAGTTACACAGGTGGTAGACATGTCGAGTGTAAACATTCTGTTGTTACTCGCTGGCACAGAGATTGCTATTGGGTTAGTTCCAAAGATTGCCTCTTTGCCAAAGGTGGGAACCCCTAAGGCAGCAGTATTGGTCATGGTAATAC
>SABI01000313.1 GCA_009929055.1 Spirochaetia bacterium
AAAAACCAAGTAGATGCTGAAGTAATGGTAGCATCTCTTGCACAAGATGGATATGAGAGTGTCGAGAATGCAGAGGATGCTTCTATTATTCTTGTGAATACCTGTGGGTTTATTGAGAGTGCTCGCCAAGAATCAATTGAAACTTTTTTTGCCTTAAAAGAGAATTTTCCTGATAAAAAAATCCTCGTCACAGGATGTTTATCTCAACGATATGCAGCAGAACTAGATACTGATTTAGTTGAAGCAGATGCAATATTTGGAAACAGAGACCTTGCCTCTATTAATAAGGTAGTAAGAAAGGTGGTAAGTGGAGAAAGGGTAATTGAAGTGCCAGAATATCCAGAAGTAGAAAATGATTATGATAGCAGAGGGAAGTTGTTTAATTATCCTGGCTCTGCATATTTAAAAATATCTGAAGGGTGTAATCATCGCTGTAGGTTCTGTGCAATTCCCATTATTAGAGGTTCTCTTCGCTCTCGTCCTAAGAGTGCCGTCCTTGAAGATGCTACTCGTCTCATAGAACAAGGGGTAAAAGAGATTAATATCATTGCCCAAGACTTAGCAGCTTATGGAACTGACACAGAGGCAAAGAGTTCTACCTTTCTCGACCTCCTTGAATCTATTGCCCTATTACAAGGTGATTTTGTTATTCGTCTATTATATATTCATCCTGATGCTTTTCCCCTTGCTCTTTTAGATGTGATGAAAAAATATCCTAAAATACTTCCTTATTTTGATATCCCATTCCAGCATGCTGACACAAAAGTATTACGAAAGATGGGAAGAGTTGGAGATAAAGAAACCTATCTAAATCTTATTAAAACAATTCGTTCTTCTTTCCCTGATGCTGTCATTAGATCTACCTTCCTCCTTGGCTTTACCTATGAAGATGAACAAGCGATTGAAACTCTCTATGCGTTTATTAAAGAGGCTAACCTCGATTATGCTGGTACTTTCATATTCAGTCTTGAAGAGGGAACACCTTCTTATAACGATGTAGAAATAGATGAGTATAATAGGAGAGTGAAAAAAGCCCTTACCTACCAAAAGAAGGTGAACAAATTAACAACGAGTATCACGATGAAACGGCTTGAAAGATTTGTTGGTAGAGAGATGGATGTTTTAATAGAGGAACTTGTAGAGCAAGAAGAACTTGCAATAGGAAGAACTCATTACCAAGCTCCTGAAGTTGATGGTCTAACTGTTGTGATGGGAAAAAATCTTGTTCCTGGTTCTTACGTAAGGTGTGGAATTAAGAAAGTGAATGGAATAGATTTAGAAGCTATTGCATTATCATAAGGGTAGGGGGAATAGTTTTTGGCTTCAATTGATACATACTTAGAACAACTGAATGATAAACAAAGAGAGGCAGTATTAGAAAATAGTGCCCCTCTGTTAGTGTTAGCAGGGGCCGGCTCTGGAAAGACTCGGGTTATTACCACAAAGATAGCCTATGCAATAGAATGCCTTGGAATTCGCCCTCATGAGATTCTTGCTGTAACCTTTACCAACAAAGCTGCCCGTGAGATGAGGGAGAGGGTAACTGTCATGGTTCCCGAAGTAGATGTCTCTTCAATGCATATTCGAACCTTCCACTCTTTTGGTGCTTGGCTGTTACGAGTCTATGGAAAACATATTAATCTCTCTGATAACTTCTCGATTTATGATGATGAAGATGCCCTTTCTCTTCTAAGTGGAATATATCGAGATAGTAAAAAAGTAGAACTTAAACCTGTAGCAAAATCTATTAGTTTAGCAAAAGATATGATGTTGAGCCCTGAAAGTAAGGATTTAGAACTTGTTCGTCGTGGATTTGATTTTGCAAAACAATTTGCGGCATATGAGAAAAGATTGAAAGAGGTGGGTAATGTTGACTTCGCAGATCTTATAAGCCGATCTATCGAGCTCCTTCATCCAACTCTTCCTGTTGCTTCTATCTTGCATAGACGGTTTAAGATGATATTAGTAGATGAATACCAAGATTCAAACATAGCTCAATTTCAACTACTAAAAGCTTTAGTAGGAAAAGAGACGTTTATCTGTGTTGTTGGTGATGATGACCAAAGTATCTATCGCTTTAGAGGGGCAAATGTTGAACACATTCTCACTTTCCCTGATGTATATCCTGGAACGAAGATAGTAAAACTAGAACAAAATTATCGTTCTACTGGAGAGATTCTCAAAGTAGCAACTTCTGTTATTTCCCATAATAAAGGGCGGCATGAAAAAGTTCTTTGGACAGCGAATAAAGGGGGGAAGAGGCCCACTATCATCTATACAGATGATGAGAAAAGTGAAGCTCTCCGTGTTGCTAAAGAGGTGATGAAACTTAAAGAGTATAACTCTACTGCTGTTATTTATAGAACAAATGCGCAGTCTCTCCCTTTTGAAACTCTTTTTCAAAAAGAAAAGATTCCTTATAAGGTCATTGGAGCTCTTAGGTTTTATGACAGAGAAGAAATTAAAGACTCTCTTGCCCTTATCTATATTATGCTCAATAGATTTGATGAGGTGCATTTTAGAAGGATGATTAATAAACCTTCTCGCTCTTTAGGGGATGTTTCTGTAGATAAGATATTACTCTATGCAGAAGAGCATAATATTGACCTCATAGAAGCTACTCGTAGAGCCTCTGATGAGAATATATTAAGTGGGAAAGCTGCCTCTAGTGCCCTTCAGTTTGCCCTTATTTTTGATGAAGCGATGAATCTAAGTGACAAAGGAAATTCTCGAATAGTTGAATATCTTGTAAGAGAGTCTGGTTTATTACACTAT
>SABI01000035.1 GCA_009929055.1 Spirochaetia bacterium
AACCATCTTTTGCCAATAGGTAAAATTAGCCACCCATAAGAGCGTGTTGGACAATGAATATAATCTGTTGGTAGATTAAACTTTCTCATGTGGTAGCCTGAAAGTCTCTTCTATACTGCTGTGTTATTTTCTTAATCTTCATATTAGTTACCTCCATATAATCCATTACTCAATAGCTCCTTAGCTTGGAGCAACCTCTCTTTATCCATGTTCTTGATGCCTAATGTTAGTTCCTTAAGAGCCTCTTCCATAACATCTACAATGCTCTGAAGTTCTTGTTTCAGAGTTCTTTGCTTGATTTCTTTGAAAACTTCTTGGGTCTTCTCTACATAAGTTTTCATATCCTTTGTCTTTAGTCTGCCTGGCCTCCATTCAGCATAGAGCTCATTAACTATAGGCATAGGCTTTACATTTTGCCTTAGTGCCTGTAATGCTGAGTGTGATGAGTTATAAACCTTCTTCTCAACTAAATAGTTTGCAAACTCACTCAGTTTACCTTCATGGCTTCTGAGCTCATTATATATCTTACGCATGAACTACAAACCTCTTCTGGGTGTTTAGTTGTTCCTTTAAAACCTCATGAGCAACCTTTAACTGATGTAAGTCCATTAGCACGTTGCAGTGTCTCTGGTGGAGTTTCCTCATCTCTCCAACTGTAATGCTAAATACTTCTGAGTCTCTGAGCCCTGACTTAATAATATCTTGAACTGTCCAGAGTTCAGTTCCCTCAACTGTTACTTTCATTGTCACCTTCCTTAATAAATTTAATAGTTAACTCTGTTGTGCCTAGCTGATGCATCTTATTAGTTATAAAGTTCTCAAGGTTTGTAATCCAAGAGGTACTTTTACTTTCTGGGTGATAATCCTTTGACTCAATGAAGTCTCCATAGTCATCTATAATTATCTCAAGCATAGGAATTTCCTTTCTATATCAATGGCCAATCTAGTGGTATATACAAACCACAACCTTCTAATTGTGAGGCTAAGTTTTAGTAAAAACATTACATCTCCTTTTATGTTATAATTATAGCATAATAATACTTAAAAGAACCTTAAGGTATTTGTACAAGAACTTTAAGGTTAAATTAAGCTTGTGATTTGGCTAGGACTAGCACCATAATCATTAATCCTGCTATTACTAGAGGAACTAATACCTCAAAAGCCCTCTCAATAAGTGTAGGGGCAAAGAAGACTATAAATATAAATATAACTAAGTATATCATGCTACTATATCCTTTATTTGTGCTAGGAATGAACTATCAAGTACAATCCTTTTATCTCTTTTACTAGGCATACCTGCCACCTCTTTTGATAGTGAAGCATCTCTTAGTGTGAGTGTTTCCTTAATCTTGTTAATATAGTAGGATAACTGTTTAATTGTAAAGTCACTCTCAAATGTTCTTATGAAACTAACCAAAGTACTAAATGTTAGTCCCACCTCATCCCTTCCTGTTAGTTCAAGTCTATATATTAGTGAGTGAGCTCTTACAAATGCTATCAGGTCCTCTGCTCTTCTATATGCTAGTAAGAGGAGTACCTGCATTAGTGCATCATCCTCATACTCCTCAAGCTGAATTGACTGTGTATATGCTGACTCAAATAATATCTCATTAAACTGTGCTTGTGTTAGTACCTCAACTCTGTCTAGTAAGTACCTTGCAAACTCAGGTGCTTCTCTTAATAGTGCATCCATTGGGTTACCTTTGTGCCAACTACAGTCCTTTAACTTGTGTTGTGGGTGTAAGCTAAATATCCTTCTATTGTCTAGTGAGCTATGTACACTGTTAAGGTTGTCTGTCTTAAGTATAATACCATTAGTTACAATGTTATAACTCTCCTGATACATCCTTCTAATTGATATTACATCTGTACCAGTAAATGCCTTGTCCATCCCATCCACCTTAGCAAAGTCTGCTCTGTTTCCTTGCTTGCTGAACTCCTCATGAACTATTAGTGTCTTTGTAAATAGTATTCCATTCTTATCTGCTAAGTATTCCTTTAGTGAAGGACTAACCATCTCATCCATTCCACCAACTAAGTAGGTTAAGTATTTTATAAATGTACTCTTACCCGTTCCACCTGCTCCCAGGAAGTACAACACTACTGCTGTCTTCCAGTTAGTTGTTAGGAATGTTTTTAGGAAGCGTAATAGATAATCAAACTCCTCTTTGTTAGGTGCTAGGTTGTTTAAAAAACTAAGTGTATATGCTGGAACCTCACCTTGTGCCTCAAGTGTGTAGTACCCATTCATCCAGCCTAAAAACTCACTACTTCTGTACTCATTGTATACTGTATGCTCATGGTTTAATCCACCTGGCTTTGTCCTGTCTTTTATTATGTCAAGTTCTTTATGCTTTGCTTTAATAACACTTGTCTGCTTGAATATAAGTTTCTTCTCCTCCATCTTTCTTTCCTCACCTCTACCTTTTGCAAAGTGTGGGTCTATGAATGTTTCTTGTGCCAACCACTTCCTACAGTCAACTCCCCAATTCCTTAGAGGAACTCTAAGTACTGGTGGCACATTTAGTAAGTCATTGCTATGAGGTAACTCCACAATCCAATACTCACCTTCTCTAACAACCTTAAATATAAATGCTTGTCTTCCATACTTTGTTATTATGCTAGTAGTTCTATTCTCAGCACCTTCCTCGTATGCATCTTGTTCTTTCTCATTCTTTAGTGAGTTATAAATGCTCTGTATACTAACAGGCTTACTCCAAAGATGACATCCTATAAGTACTAGTGTCTCCCTTGTAAGCTCAGGAGGCGTGTCCTTCGCTTGTAGTAATGCCAATCGTATGTCTCTTAGGTAGTTGTTACCTTCTCCATCTGGTATTTTATCTGGGTGTACAACCCCCTCATAATCTGCCAACTCACTATATCGTTTAGGGGTAACTAATTTGAGGAAGGTTTTAAACTTAGGCTCCAAGTTATCAGGCCTTGCCATCATACGCTGAAACTCATCAGTGTCTAGTAGGTTATAGAACAACCTCTCACTCACTACTGTTGCAGGTGTTGCCTTTGTATTCTTCTCAGGACTAATTAATGACATTAGTAGGGTTAGTATCTCATCTGAAGGCTCAACTATATTAGGGGCTAAGTAGGATAATGTTTTTGTCTTGTTTGCAGGACTAACTCCATATACACCTGAGGCTCCATTAAATAACTCCAACTTTCTATCTGCTCCCAGAACTAACTTCCCATGTGGCAAGGTGGGTGAGTATTTAAAGTAGAAGTGTGCTCGTCCAGGCTTATCTGAGTCAACCTTACAAAGATGAGTACCTTGTGATAGTGTGTCTATAACTGCCGTCCAGTGAGGTGCATCACTGTCTAGTATAAATATGTCAAGCTGGTTTAGTGACTCATCTGCCTGCCCAACCCCACACCTTATATAGCGTATAGGGGCTGATGTGTTATTGTTGGGCCTTTGGGTTAAGTAATTTACATGAAATACTGGGAGTGTTTTTGTACCATCTTCTTTCCTCTCTATACTGCCCTCAAGCCCAGTAAATGGAAATATGTTATAGTCTATCATTATTACTTCCTAGTAGTGAGGTTAGTATATCAGCCTTACTTGCTAATACTTTTATGACTGAAGGCACATCCTCAAGCCCAAGTGATGAGGTCTGGTCCATGTAGAGCGTGTTGGGCCTTTTAACCAATCTGTCTATGTATAGGTTTATTTGCTCGTTGAGCTGGGTTAGTTGATTCTGAGTAGTTAGGTTAAGTGGGCCTTGCCTTTTAAGTCGTGAGGTTAGGTCTGTTATGCTTTCATTAACTAATTCCTGCAACTGTGAGGATGTGTCCTCCCTAGTGATGAGTCTTTGTATATCCTTAAGCTTTTGTGGCAGGTTTATTAGGAGGAGGTTGTCTATTGCTTGAATAGTGTCCCTTATTTTATAATCACTTTGTAGGTTTGGTTTACTAAGTGTTGCAATGTCTTTCTTAAGGTGGGAATTTTCTTCCTGCAATGTTTTGTTGTAGGTGTACAATTTAAGAACTATAGGTAGGAGTGTGTTAAGTATTTTCGCCTCAGAGTGTTGAGTGCAAAGGTTGGCTTTGATTAGGTTTATTGGCCTACAAGGTTTGTTTTGATTGTTTAATGTGTTAGTAAGTGTTTGATGTTTGATTGCTAAGTCAATAAAGTCAGGCTGGGTTGGCATTTATATGGTCCTTATATGGTATATGTGATTGATTATGTATTATAGTATATTATTTCTTAAGGTTAGCTTAAAAATTATAATGTTTTTTTAATAATAATATATATGAATATATGATTATTTGATGGGGTTGTTTAGAATGCCTAAATTTGGGGGTTTAAAGGAAAGCTTAAAGGAAGCTTATATATATGAATATATGCAATATATGAATATATGCATATTGTTACTATATTTTTTAGCTATAGGGGTCATGAACAAATACAAAACACATATATACATATATGGTCATATATCCATTTAGTCATTCACAACTTAGCTTAAAACAACCTTTAGTCATTTCCTTAAACAAACCTTAATTAGCTTTCAAAATCAACTACCTCACAAGGCCTTGCTACTAGTTTAAACATATTATCAGACAGGTGGAAATATTCCTCAAGGTCTCTTGCCATTACATCCTTTACAAATTCCACACGCCATAATTTTGCATCTATAAACCTAGTTAATTCCACCTTGTCTTGTTTGACTATTAAACTTGTACCTTGTAACATTTTAGTTCCTTTCTGGGATGATGTTATAACATTATAATTATAGCATAATTATAATGTTATAACATTTTAAAAGGCCCACCTATAAAATAGGCAGGCCTTGCATAGTCCTTCCTAAGGGAATAACTAGGCCAATGATGCTTTTACCTCATCAAGTGAGTCAAATGAACCTTCTAGCCATTTTTCATCCACCAGGATTGGTTGGTTACGGTGTGCTTTTGCTGCTTCAAGAGCATGGTCATATTCCTCAAACTTAGCAAGTTTGTCTTCCACATTAGTCAATGTACGGGCTTCCTCAAGGATTGATTTTGCATTGTTTTCCATTGTTTTGCTTTCGGCATACAATTTGTTCTTTGCACCATCTGCTTCCTTGATAATTGAACCATTTTTGTAAAAACGCTCTGCAAGGTACCATCTGTTGGTGATAGTACACATACGGGCAATAACCTCACCAGCCTCATCCTTAAGGATTGTTAAAGCTTTTGGTTCACTTGAACTCTCAGTTGTTGCAGGTAACATTAATTTAAGGATTTTATCCCAACCTGGCATTGTATTAACACCTTGCTCAACCAATTCCTTTGCCAAGGATTCCATTGTTTTCTTAACACCCAAAAAGGTGGGTACCTTTTCAACTTTTACCTCAACAACTGGTGCTTCTGTACCTTCAACTACATCCTCAAGGGGTGCTACTTCTTCTGTTCTTCTGATTGCCATTGGTGGCTCCTTGGTTTGATTTGGGTTTTACCCATCAAAAAGCACATTTGCCAATATGCCTTTTAATTGATAAAATTATAACATTGTATTGCTTAATTCCAGCTTAATTATTGCAATAAATTTGGCCACTTTTTCACCTCCATGTTTAAGGATTAATTTAGATTTGATGTCCAATAAGTCCTTTTTGTCTTTGGGTGTAAGGAAGGTGTGGAACATTTTATCCTCATTAAAACATTTGATTAGAAAAGGATTTGATGTTTTGATTGTCATTTGGTCCATTTGATACCCCTTTTATATTTGATATACATAATTATAATATAATAATCCTTTAAATAAGCTTAAATTTCATGGAGGTAATTGTAGGGTGTATATATATAATGTAACGCGAATATCATATTATTCCTTAAATGTCAATGGGGTATGCAAGTTAGTTGGTTAAGTATGGGTTATGTTTAAGGTTTATTGTAGTGTATGATGTATGCTGTGTATATGGGTGAGGTTTAAGGTTGTCTTAAGGTGGGAGGCAATAGTTCAGGAGACCCCCGGGCCCCAGGGTGGGTGGTGGCCGTCTACTTCCAACCCTCTTAAAATTTTTCTCTAGAAATTTAGACAACCCTATAATTATACCATAATTATATCCCACTTTGAACCTTTAAACCCTTAGACCTTTAAACACCAGACCATCCAACCAAACCCAGCCTTTAAGCTCTTTTTAAGATTCAATATGCTATAATACAACAAAAAGGAAATCCCATGGATTTAACTCCAACACAGCTTTTAGCTATACGGGAAGAGTTCTACACTACTTCACTTTCCATTGAGGATCTTTGCTTAAAGCATGAACTGGAAGAACTACCTGGTTCTCACAGATGGGTTAAGCCCTCCTCACTCATACCTATTGAGCAACCGAGTGAGCCTGATGAGGGAGAAGACCTTAGTCCTGAAGAGCAGAGCTTAAAGACTAGTTTATACACTCAGGCTGAGGCCATAATGAGGAAGTGTAACAGGATGCTAATGAAGGTGGACAACCCACGAGACTTGAAGGATATAGCATCAATTCATAAGGATATATTCCAAGCACATTTTGGGAAGGTGCAGCCCACTAAGACAGAAGCAGGTGAGGATGAGTTTAGCACTACACTAAAATCACTCATGGAGAAGTATTCAGATGAGTAAGGAGTTTGTAAAAAAGATAGCTTCAAAAGAGTGGAGGCTGAATAACCTGTATACTATACTAGATAAGAACTCAGTTAAGAGGATATTGAAGCTCAACGCTGCACAGAAGCTGGCAATACTACAGATTAAGCACAAGAAGAAGCTGATACTAAAGACACGACAGCAGGGTATATCAACTGGGTTCTTGGCAGACAACTTGGACAGTTGTATATTTCAGGATAACTTCCAGGCAGGTATACAGTCATATGGGTTGAATGAAAGTAACAAGCTGGCTAAGAAGGCTAAATTAATGTGGGAGGAGTTTGACCCAGATATTAAAAAACTCCTGGGTATAAGCTTAGTGACTAACAACAATAGTGGGATGTCATTTAGTAATGGGTCCATACTTAGAATTGGTAACTTTAGAGGGGATACACTAAACTCTCTTCATGTATCAGAACTTGCTAAGATTAGTGCTAAGTATCCAGAGAAGGCCCAGGAGTTAAAGACAGGTGCCTTTGAGGCAGTTGGTAAGGATAATGCAATAACTATTGAAACTACATCAGAAGGGCCAGTTGGTTTGTTCTTTGAGATGTGGACAAAGGCTATGGTTCATAAAGCAAAGAAAGCTCCCATGGGTCCATTTGACTATGAGCCAGTTTTTATCAGTTGGTTAATAGATGAGGATTGTAGAATTAACATACCTCAAGAGATTACATATGAGATGGAGCAGTACTTTTTATCTCTTGAATTGTTATGGGATACAAAGTTACTAACTACACAGAAATGGTGGTATGTGTCTAAATATAACTCACTGGGTAAGGAGAGTATGCAGAAGGAGTACCCCTCAACACCTGAGGAGGCCTTCATGGCTATAAGGGAAGGTACTTACTATGCTCAGTTGTTTATGGACCATGTTCTTAGTAAGCAGAGAATTATCTCAAACTTATATGACCCTAACTTATCTGTATATGTTGCTATGGACTTAGGTATGAATGACACTATGGTAATGATATTCTTTCAGCTTTATAAAGATGAGTTAAGACTAGTTGATGAGTACCACAATTCAGGTGAACCTATACATCACTATGTGAGTGTACTTAGAAGTAAAACAGAGATATGGGGTTACAAATATGAGGCTCCTATAGCCCTACCCCATGATGCTAGGGTGAGAGAACTAGGGTCAGGTAGAAGTAGGCTGGAGGTGTTTAGACAGTTGGGTTGTAACTGTAAAGTTTTACCTAAAGCTGATGTGCATACGGGTATTGCACTAGTAAGGGAGTGGATTCCCTTCATGTATGTGGATAGTTCTTTAGACTATATTATAAAAACATTCCAAAACTATAGTAAACAGCGTAATTCTTCCACTGGAGCTTGGTCAAACACACCCCTACATGATGAATGGTCCAACCCAGCAGATGCAATTAGGTATGTAGTAATGAGTATTCCTCAAGCAATTAGGCTACCTAATAGAAAAAGAGTTGAGGTTCCTTCAGTAAGTGGGTTTGATATCTAAAATTATACCTCTGTTATAGGCTAACTTAAGGAAATATTAACCTCAAAGTTGATATAATATGAATGAAATTATCTAAAAGGATTAACATGGGTACTCCAGAGGAGAGTAATACTGCTACCCCACCAGATGTGGACTGGAAAGCTGAGTTTGAGAAAGCTGAGAAGCGTAGAAAAGACACGCAGGCTGCTTTCACTAAGAGTCAACAAGCACTTAAAGCAAAAGAAGCTGAATTACAGGTGTTGAAAACAACAGACCCTGCAATTACACCTGAAGTTGCCAAAGAACTTGATGATTTGAAGTTCAAGGATCCAGATGCCTGGAAAAGTCGTTTAGATGAGCTACAGGACAAGCATAATGCTACTATTGTTGCTAAGACAAAGGAACTAACTGACCAAGTGGTTTACCAATCTGAATTAGAGCGTAGAGCAAGTGTACTGGCTGAGTTTAATGCAGCTAATCCAAGCTTAGTTATTACTGATGAGGTTATTCAGTATGATATTCCTCCCAGAATAACAAAGAAACTTGCAGAAGGAACAGTAAGCTTCGAGGACTTTTTGGTCGAAGTCAAAGAATACCTTAATGCACCTAAAAAAGTTAAAGCTGATGGAGTCGAGCAACAGCCTAATTTAAGCAAAGTAGGTGGTGGATCTACACCAACAGTTGACTCAGGGAAGGTAGCAACCTCCTATGAGAAAGAAATATTTTAAGGAGCATTAATATGCCAAGTGGAACAGGTAAAGTAGCATACACGTCTGACTTAATTAGACAGTCCTGGATGCGTCAGGGTCTTTTACAAGCTGCATCAAAATCTTTTTGGGCACCCTATAAAGGACTAACAAAAGATGCAATTATCATGCAGGCTACTACAAGTACAGCTGAAAAAGGCCATACTGTAGTGTTTGATATGGATGGAAGCCTAGCAGGTAGGCCAGTTAAAGGTAATACTACTGCAAAAGGTACGGGTGAGCAAAAGAAACGCTTTAGTGATAAGTTGACTGTTGAGGACTATAGATATGTAGTTGACAATGGTACTGCTTTTGATGGTATTGAGTCTGGTAACTTAAACATTACTCAGCATGAAGATTCCAGAGTTAAATTAGGTGACTTGTGGGTTAAATCTTCTGACCAAGCATTCTTTGATATTGGCCAGCAAACATTTACTCATGGTATTGACTTAACAACTTTTGATATTGGTGATATGTTTGAGATTGAGCAAGTTCTTAAGAAAGGTACAGGCTTTAGTACTACAAATGGTATTACTAAAAGATTGCCTCTTGAACCTTACATGACAGTTGATGGAGAGCCCATCTGGTTGTGGGTAATGGACATTGATACTAAGATTAAATTCTTAGCTAACAGTGGTGTTCAAACACTCTTAAGCCAAGCAGATGTTCGTGGTGCTGGAAACATGGTTATCAAAGGCAAGATTGGTAAGATTGGTTCATTTGTATTTGTGGAAGCAAAAGACTTCTTTGGTGATGTAGTAGGCCCTATTACAACCGGAGGTTATTATAACTATGATGCAGTTGCAGTACAACAAGCAGGTCTTCGTCAGTATGACACAGTAAACCATGTATGGACGGGTGAAACTGGTTTTGATGTAGGTGCAGTACTTAAATCAAGAAACCTTATTCTTGGTGCAGGTGCATTCCAACATGGTCGTGGTAAATCACCAGACTATAAGTGGGAAGCAACTGACTTTGAGAAATTCTCTGAGTCTGCAATGGAAGTATGGTGTGGTACAAAAGCAACTCAACTTGTCTCTGAAACACCTGACTACAATGACCGTAAAGCTGCTGGATACTCCTATGGTGGTATCTATGTAGACATTACACATTCATAATGGAGGTGAGATGTGGCTGATTTAAGATTTGAGGGCAAAAACAACCAGAAAAAAGGTGTATCAATTTTTAGTTCTGAGGTTATTACAACCTCAGCAACTATGAATGATACTTTATTTACACTACCTGCTAACAGCTTAGTTACAGCTGTTTATGCTGTTGTAACTACAGGTTCAGGTTCTGCTACTAATACAGTTGATGTAAAAGTAGGTACTACTGTAGTTGCTAATGAAGTTATTGTAGGTGTAGTAGGTGTTGCTTCAGGCACAGTTGCTAAAACATTCTTCCCAACAGGTGGCTCTGTTACTGTTGTTGCAGGTGCTGATGCTCCTGGTACAACTGGTAAGGTTAAGATTGTTATTGTGTATATTGAGACTGAGCTAACAACTGGTACTTACACAGACTAATGATTTTTAGAGGGCCTTAGGGCTCTCTATAAAGTTATTTAAGGACTATAAATGGCCACTAGAATTGAAGAAATTTTATTAAGGGTTAGAGATACCTTAGCCGACCCTACTGGCGCTAGATGGCCAACAGAAAGGTTAGTTAGGCTACTAGATGAAGCTCAAAAAGACATCTGTAGACAAGCTAAGATACTAAAAGGTAAGACCTTATTACCCATAGTCCCGGGTACTTCTGTATATGACTTACCAGCTGATGTTAATATAGTAGATAGGCTGCTTTTTAATGGCCAAAAACTTAATATAGTAAGCCATGCTGATATGGATGCTATAAGAAGTGATTGGGAAACTGTAGTATCTGAAGTACTTAGGATAGACTATATTGTATATGATAAGCTAAACCAGAGGCAAATTAAAATCTATCCTATACCAGCAGCTACTGTTGATGTATCATTAGATAGCCCATATGGTATCATGGCAGACATTAATGGGTTCTCTATGACAGACTTATATGGTGTAGTTACTGAAGTTTATATCACTGAGGAAGAATATGATACTACATTGCCTCCTCCTATAGCATCTTTAGTGCTATATTATATTAAAAAACCTTCAACTATTACCTCTATAAATAGCCAGCTAGAAATTAGTGACATTTATGATATGGCATTAAAGTTTTATGTTACAGGTAAAGCACTAAAAGATGATATGGATGCCCAAAATAGAGCTGCAGGAAATGAAGAGCTTGGTTATTATGAAAGAGAGCTTAGAGAAGCTACTAAAGATAGTGCAACCGATGTGTCAAGAAACCCTGATGCACTACAAACTAGATATATTGGAGGCTTTTAATGGCTTTAATTAAAAAACAACTCTTAGCTAAAGAGGATATGCTACTATCAGCAGATAATACACCCGTGAGCCAGGCAAGGGCTGGTACTACTGTATCCGTGCACCCAGTTAATGCTAGTGTTATACCTTTTGATGAAACTAGGAGTATCTCTGAGGCTATACAAGGTGTAACATATACCCACCCACTAACTCACCCTGTATCTATTATAGATGGGTCTAGCAACCCTTCAAAGTTTGTTAAAACAGATGCTTTAGGTAATACAGGTTTTGATGGCGTAGCATGGGCAGATATTGAGGGCAAACCGGGTACCTATACACCAAGTGCGCATGAGCATAGTTTAGACGAAGTTACTTCTGGTAGTTTAGTAGCTTCTAGGATTATAGTTTCTGAAAATAGGCAGTTTATAACAGCAGACCAGCTTATAACTTTAGCTAATGCAGAAAGTTTAAGTAATAAAGGCCAGCCACTTGGTTATGCCCCACTGGATAGCCAAGGTAAAATTAACCCTCAATATCTAGGTAGTTTAACTATACTAGATGTGTTTACTCCAGCTGACCTTCCTAGTATGCTAGCATTAACAGCACAGCCAGGTGATGTAGCTTTTAGGCTTGATACAAGTACTACATATATGCTAATAGCACTACCTGCCAGCACAGAAGCTAACTGGAAGCAGTTAAGTAACTCAGTAGGTGTATTAAGTGTTAATGGGTTATCAGGTTCAGTTAGTATTAGTACTGATGACGTGCCAGAAGGCGCTGCTAAGTACTATACTGATGAAAAAGTAGACGATAGAGTTGCAGCATTATTACAAGCAGGCACAAATATTACTCTAACTTACAATGATGCTTTAAATACTTTAATAATTAGTGCTAATGATACAAGTGTAAATTGGAGTGAAATTCAAAGTAAGCCTACTACTATAAGTGATTATGGAATTACGGATGCGTATACTAAAACTGAGTCTGATGCAGTGTCTTCACTAAAAGCTAACTTAGCTAGTCCAACATTAACTGGAACTCCTACGGCACCTACTGCAAGTGTCGGTACGAATACAACACAATTAGCAACCACTGCTTTTGTAAAGGCTGAAATTGCAAACGACACTTATAGCAAAACAGAGTTAAATACTTTTAATATTTTTAGAGCTGATAAATACTTGGCTACACAAAACATAGCAGCTATGCTATATACAAGTGGCAATCTAACTAAGATACAGTACATAGATGCAACAGATGTTAACTATGAGGTATTGTCTTATACTTTAGGTAACTTAACCAATATAGCGCACTACGTAAGCTCAGTACTTAAAGGCAATACAGTTTTAACATATACTGACGGTGCATTGACATCAGCAGTATTTATAGGAGTATAACATGGACGCAGTAAGCTATTCACACGCAGATAAACAGAAACAAAGAATTGAAAAGATTATAGCTCAACCCGATAGTACATCAGGACTAGTATCACTGCCTAGTACTATAGCTAGTGGTGAGACGATAACGATACCAGCAGGTAGAACAGTAGTCCATCCAAATCTGCAAGTAGATGGTACACTGACAGTAGATGGTACGTTGTTTATACCAAGTGGTGGAACATATAGTGCTACTGAAGTAGATGCTACAGTGGTGAAACAGAATGGCAATGTGGTAGCTAATGATAGTGCTGTTATACATAACACTGGAGCTGAAACTAAAGCAGGTGTGCTAACATTAACTGATGGACTAATCCTGCAAGGACAAAATGTAAGTCCATTTAGTGGCTTCAAGAACTACATTATCAATGGTGGATTTGATGTTTGGCAGAGAGGTACGTTAGGATTTGATGTAACCAATGGATTGTCGGGTACGTATTGTGATATGTATAGATATGCAAATGTTACCGGACAAGGTACTCTATCCTTGTCAAAAAGCACTATATCATATAGTGGACAAACATATACTTCACTAAAAGCTACTGTTTCTAGTCCATTAGCACTAAGCGGTGTAGCTTATGGACACTATTTCTCAATAGAAGATAAAAATGCTAAAAACTTAGTTAATAAAGAGTTTACAATATCTTTTCTTATGGAAGTTAATTATGCTGGTAATTATAGTTTTTCTATTAGAAAGATAAACGATGATGGAGGAACTACAACATCATTTTTAAAACTAATCCAGTGCGTGGCTGGTGTAAACAAAGTAACAATAACAGTACCTGCTGATGCATCTTATATTTCTTCAAATTCTACAACTGGTAGAGGTTTAAACATATCAATAGGTACATATGTTAGCACAGATACTTCTACCACTGAAGGATGGCAGTCAGGCAACTTGGCTTCTATATCTTCAGCATATAAGTGGATTACACAGAGTGGGGCTTATATCAATATAGCACAAGTACAACTTGAAGAAGGCTCAGTAGCTACACCGTTTGAGAAACGACCTTATGGGTTAGAGTTGAGTTTGTGTCAGAGGTACTATGAAGTACTTGGTGTTGGGTATGGGGTAGCAAAAGATGCATCTAGTATGGTTTTGCATTTTAGTGCATCGCCAAAGAGAATACAACCAACAGGTATTCTTCTAACTTCTGCTCTTTATGGCGAGTCGCCTATTAATATAACTGCAATAGGTTCCACAGCTTCTACACTGGCTGCTCTAATGAATCAACAGGCTCATCATAATGGAGGTTATATGTGTTTAGTTACTGGATTTAACAGTATGACAGCAAACACTAATGCCAGTATTAATGCTAATTTAATAGCTCTATTGGCAGAACTATAAGGATAACAAATGGAAATTATAACAGTAAAGCTACAACAAAATGGATACCTACTAAACGGAACTATGTCAGTCCCTATGGCTAATGGTAATCGTGAATATGAATTCATAAAAGAGTGGATAGCAGAAGGTAATGTACCTGAGCCTGAATTCACAGAAGAAGAGCTAAATAATAATAGAATAGCTGAAATAAAGGCTGAAGCAGGTAGGATAATCACTGAAAGATACCCTAGCTTCAAGCAAGTAAATGCACAGTTAGGCATATAT
>SABI01000036.1 GCA_009929055.1 Spirochaetia bacterium
GCTTTAGTGGAACCGATCCAAACTTCTATAGAGGGTTACATGCCTATATTCATGAACAAGAAGATCAATTAAAAAAGAAAATTCTTAATAGATCGATGTTTGGATCAGATTTCTCTGTTAACCTAGCTAAAGTGGAGTCTTATTCAAACTATCTTAAGATATTTGAAGAGAGTCCTTTTAGTGATGATGAAATTCATCTACTTGCTTCTACTAACCCAACTCGTTTTTTAGGGTTATAAACTAATACACCGCTCAAAAAGAGCGGTGTATGATTATTTTTAGATAGTAGTCTATTCTTCTGAATCCTTTCTATCATTTTCACTTTCTCGACTTCGAGAATTTGAGAAACGATCAAATCCATAAGGTTTAGGACGACTCTTTTCCCCTCTTGGTCTTGAAGGAGCACTCCCTCTATCAAAAGGTTTTCTCTCGCTATTAAAACTTCTCTCTCCACCACCTCGGCTGTCATTTCTATCATTGAAAGGACGACGTTCTCGGTCAAACGGCTTTCTGTCTCTATCGAAACTTCTCTCTCCACCTCGACTATCATTTCTATCATTGAAAGGACGACGTTCTCGGTCAAATGGTTTTCTGTCTCTATCGAAACTTCTTCCTTCTGATCCTCGGCTGTCATTTCTATCATTGAATGGACGACGTTCTCGGTCAAAAGGTTTTCGGTCTCTGTCGAAACTTCTCTCTCCACCTCGACTATCATTTCTATCGTTATATGGGCGACGTTCTCGGTCAAAAGGTTTTCTATCTCGATCAAATGGTTTTCTATCTCTATCGAAACTTCTTTCCCCATCAGATCCTCTGTTGTCACTTCTATCATTAAAAGGGCGACGTTCTCGGTCAAAAGGTTTTCTGTCTCGATCAAATGGTTTTCGGTCTCTGTCGAAACTTCTCTCTCCACCTCGACTATCATTTCTATCGTTATATGGGCGACGTTCTCGGTCGAATGGTTTTCGGTCTCTGTCGAAACTTCTCTCTCCACCTCGACTATCATTTCTATCATTGTATGGACGACGTTCTCGGTCGAATGGTTTTCGGTCTCTGTCGAAACTTCTTCCTTCTGATCCTCGGCTGTCATTTCTATCATTGTATGGACGACGTTCTCGGTCAAATGGTTTTCTGTCTCTGTCGAAACTTCTTTCTCCACCTGCACCTCGGTTGTCATTTCTATCATTATATGGACGACGTTCTTGGCCTCGATTATCTCTAGAATCCCCTTGAGGTCTTTCGAAACTTCTTTTTGGAGCAGAATCGGTATCCCATTGTAAATCATCAATAAACAATGCGCCTTCTTGCTTAGAACTTTCTCTCTCTTTTGGGTAAGTTTCTTTTGATTTCTCTTTAGCTGCACGAGGGGTAGCGACTTCACCTGGATGTCGTCTCTCATATCTTCTTTGTTTAGTATTTTTACTTTCATCACTCTGATTCTCATCAGTAATAATGTCTTCATCAAATTCTTTGTCTGCATCGATGTCTTCATCAGTTTCTTCTTCTGCATCAAAGTCATCATCATCTTCTGATTCATCATCAACATCTTCTTCGATGTCCATGTCGTCATCTTCACTTAGTAGCTCTTCATGTAAAAATTTGTCTAATTCAGCATCTTGTTCATCTTCTGTGCTGAGATCAATAATTGGGGCAATTTTTTTGCCTTTCTTTGTTTTCGAGATATCTTCGTTTTCACCCTGTACTTTTTCAGGGGTAGCTTTTTTGCTTTTCTTTTTCAACGATATATCTTCATTTTCAACCTGCAAATTTTCAGGGGCAGTTCCCTCTTGTTTTTTCTCCAAAATCCAACTCCTTAGAGAATTTTTCTTAACTGAGAACCCAGGAGCTGCATTCTCCTTGGTAATCTCTCTCACTTGGTATCCTTGTATTCTATGTTTATCAAACTTAAAGGATGATAAATTAGTAGAAAAAAGGAGTGTTCCTTTTGATACCAATAACGCATGCATTGACTTGATGAGAGATAGATAATCTCTTTGTACATCAAAGTCTTTTTCCATTTTCCGACTATTTGAAAAACTCGGGGGGTCAAAAATGATGATATCATATTTCTTACCACTTAACTTTTCAGCGGCAATAAATGATAGGGCATCCATAGTAACTACTTTATATTGTTCCCCAGAGAATCCATTTTCAGCAAGGTTTTTCTCACACCAATCACTATATGTTGATGATAAATCGACTGAAACTACACTCTTAGCTCCGCCTGCGGCAGCATATACACTAAAGGCTCCAGTGTAAGAAAACAGATTAAGTACATCTAAATCCTTACAACTCTCCATTAATGATTTTCTTGTAATCATTTGGTCTAAAAAGAGTCCAGTATCAATTCGCTTTGTTAGGTCAACGATAAATGAGAGACCATTCTCTCTAACGTTTACTAACAATGATTCATCTTGAAGCGTAGTATGTTGTTCCCCTTTTTCTCGTTTCTCCCTTTTGTGGTAGATAACTTTATCGGGTTCAACATATAAATAGCGTGAGACTATATCACAGATGAGCTTTTCATCTTCATCACTAAAGGCAATATCACTATAGTCTGTTATGCGTGCATAGGATGCATACATATCGACAGTCACCGGAAGTTCTTCTAGATTTAAATTATACACACGCATTACGTTTGTATCAAATTCTTTCATCACTCTACGTGTCTCTAATGCGTTACGCTTGAGAAGTTTACCAAAATCTTTAACTACAAAATCTTTCATTCTATTCTTGATTGCCTTTCATCGACGGAGTATATATGATAAGGTAAAATTATGATAGTGAGAAGGTAGAAAAATGAATGAAGATGCTAATGAGTTTATCGCAGAACTAGAGAAAAAATTTGATGGAAAAATAGATTATCGTACATACAGCACATGGTATGCCTCTAGTAATGGAGTTATGAGAGAATTTGGCGTATTTATTTATGAAATACATGGAATATTCCATTTTGAAGATTTTGAAAGAAAACCTGCAATTTTTGGCTTTGCCCTCAATAGCAACAAAAAACAACCTCCTTATATCAAGCTGGAAGACTCTTTTAATAAAGATGAGATTGAAAGTATTACACAAATATCTAAATCAAAAGCAACAACTGCAGTTAAACAATCAATTAAACCTGGTTCTATCCCTTTAGCATCATTATTTGAGAAAATATTTTCACCACTAGTAACTCGAGTGACTTTAAAAGATGGTAAGGCTCACTTTTTCGAACTAATCAATCACAAAGAATTTTTACAACATTTTAGAGGAGATATGTAAATGGGTGCATTTAAAGCATATGATATTCGTGGTATATACAACAAAGATTTTGACAAACATACTGTTTATAAAATTGGATTTTTTCTCCCTCAACTCTTAAATAGTGACCATGTTATTGTCGGTAGAGATGTAAGAGCCAGTAGTGATGAGATATTCTTATCCCTCTGTGAAGGAATTACCGACAGTGGCGCCGATGTATGGGATATTGGTCTTGCTACAACACCTATGGTTTATTTTGCAACTGTATACCTTAAAGGGGATGCTTCTGTCCAAATTACAGCTTCTCATAACCCAGCGAAATATAATGGATTAAAAATTAGTAAAACAGGGGCTCTTCCTGTTGGAGAAAATAGTGGCTTAAAAGAATTAGAGAAATTAGTTACCACAAGTGAGGTACTCATCACTAAAGAAAAAGGAAAAGTAGTAGAAACACCTGTAAAAAATGATTACCTCTCTTACTTAAAACAATACTTACCAGATTTAACTGACCTTAACATTTCCTTTGACCTTTCTCATGGGATGGCAAATCTATTAGCGAAGGAACTCTTTGGAGAAGAGCATTTCTATCTCTATGACCATTTTGACGGCTCTTTTCCTGCACATGAACCTAATCCCTTAGAAGTAGAAAATTGTGAAGACTTGATGAGAGCAGTAAAAGCACGTAAAAGCGATATCGGAATAATATTTGATGGTGATGCCGATAGAGTGATGTTTATTGACGAAAAAGGCCGCTTCATTCAACCCGATTATGTAACCGCTGTGTTAGGAAAATACTATTTAGAAAAAGAGAAGGGAAATGTCCTTGTCGATATTAGGACTAGTCGAAGTACAAGCGAATACCTTGAAAAGTTAGGAGCTAAAGTCACAACTTGGAAAGTTGGCCATGCTTTTGCAAAGGTGAAATTAAGAGAAATTAAAGGAATCTTTGGAGGCGAATTAGCAGGCCACTACTATTTTAGAGACTTCAACCATTGTGATTCTGGAATGGTAGCAGCCCTTGTTGTGTTGCAAGTTATGGTGGGATTAAAAAGAGAAGGAAAAACATTCTCATCACTCATTGATTCAATAATAGCCTACTCTAATAGTGGTGAAAAGAATTTCAAGCTAGAACAAAAAGATGAAGCTATGCAATCTCTTTATGAAACATATGGTAAAAGAGATGATGTAAAAGCACTCTATGATTTTGATGGTTACCGAATAGAATTTGATTCGTGGTGGTTTAATGTAAGAAAATCTAATACAGAGCCCTATTTACGATTAGTAGTAGAAGCAAAAACTGATAGAGAGCTGAATGAAAAATTAGAGGAATTATCTTCTATTATTAAATCATTTAATTAGAAAACGGATAATTATAAGGATAAAATAAATGAGAGTACTACTATTTGGTGGCGCAGGATACATTGGAACGCATGTGGCTTTAGCATTTCTTGATCGAGGCGATACTGTTGGAATATATGATGACTTTTCCTCCGGGCTAAAAGAAAATATCCAAGAAGGGTCTATCGTATATGAGGGTTCTCTCTTAGATGAAAAAGCCCTCAACCTTGCCTTAAAAGATAATTGGGATGTAGTTGTCCATCTTGCAGCGTTTAAAGCTGCAGGAGAATCTATGGTAAACCCATCAAAGTATGCTCTAAACAATATTACTGGCTCTTTAAACCTAATAAGAGCTTGCAAAGAGAATAATGTATCTAAGTTTATCCTCTCTTCTAGTGCTGCCGTATATGGGGAACCTAATTATCTTCCTATTGACGAAGATCACCCTACTACACCACTAAACTATTATGGCTATACTAAACTAGCGATAGAAGAGAATCTTGAATGGTTTCACATTCTCAATAAAAGTAATTATGTTTCATTACGCTACTTTAATGCAGCAGGATATGACCCACAAGAAAGGATGTTTGGATTAGAGAAAAATCCAGCCAATTTAATCCCTGTAGTAATGGAAGTTGCAATGGGAATGAGAGAAGAGATTCAAATCTTTGGTAATGATTATGAAACAGACGATGGAACAGGGGTAAGAGACTATGTGCATGTAACTGATTTAGCCGATGCCCATGTAAAAGCAGCAGAGTACCTTATGAGCCACGACAATTCACTCATAGTGAATTTAGGGAGTGAAGAAGGAATCAGCGTAAGAGAAATAATTGAAGAAGCGAAGAAAGTAACTAAGAGAAGTATTCCAGAAAAGATAGTAGCAAGACGAGCTGGAGATCCTGCTAAATTAGTAGCATCCTCCTCAAGAGCCAAAAAAGTGTTAGGTTGGAGTGCAAAACATAGTAGTGTTCATGAACTTATTGATTCTACCTGGAAAGCATACGTTAAGAGTAAAGGCAATTAATATTGGTTTTGAATAAAACGTATTGACAGGACTCAAGTATTCCTATAAATTACCTATTGTTCAGCTATGAAGTGAGCATTCCCCTGTAGCTCAGTACGGTAGAGCAGGTGGCTGTTAACCACCCTGTCGGCGGTTCAAATCCGTCCGGGGGAGCTAAGAAGAAGACCAAACTTTTTTAATGAAGTTTGGTCTTTCTTATATGTAGTGGGGTACCTACCCTAATGCTACATCGAGTACCATCATAATGGTAAAACCTAACATAGCACCTATTGTAGAAATATCGTTATGTTCTTCTTCTCTTTGAGCAGTAGGTACTAACTCTTCAATCACAACATATATCATTGCTCCTGCCGCAAAGGCGAGGGCGTAGGGAAGAATAGGCCGAAACAATATTACTAAAGAAGCTCCAAGAACCCCCGCAATAGGCTCTACCATTCCAGAAGCTTGGCCATAGAGGAAACTCTTACGACGACTCAACCCCTCTCTTCTAAGTGGCACAGATACCGCGGCACCTTCAGGGAAGTTCTGGATTCCAATACCGATGGCTAATGCTACAGCCCCTGCTATAGAGGCAGAAGGCAGACCAGCAGCAACAGCTCCAAAGGCAACTCCTACAGCTAGGCCTTCAGGGAAATTATGGATAGTAATAGCCAAGACAAGAAGGACACTCCTTTGTAAACTTGTTTTTACCCCTTCTTGTTCCCCTTGTTTAAATGAAGGGTGCACATGAGGAAGCGTTTTATCAACAATCCATAGGAAGGCACCCCCTAGGAGAAATCCTATTGCAGCAGGAACCCATACGAAAGTAGAAAACTCCTCAGACATCTCAATAGCTGGGGCAAGGAGTGACCAGTAGGAGGCAGCTATCATAACACCTGCGGCAAATCCTAGCATTCCATTCAAAACTTTCTTGTTAATCTCTTTAAAGAAAAAGACCATGGCTGAACCAAGTGCTGTAACAGCATAAGTGAACAGAGTGCCAATTAATGCCTGTGTTACTGGATGAAACTGAGAAAACCACTGAATCATGACTGAGCCTCCTATATTTTTTTATCTAGATACCAATCTATAGTATTTTTGATACTTAAGAAATAAATGGAGGTGTTAATTTATACAATATTCTTTTAATACAGTGTTTCTTTACACATAAATGGGGGCTAGAGAAACTAAAACGACTGAGAAAACTGAATTTTTATTCCATTTGGATCAAGAACATAGAAGAATGTAATATGATCATTAGGTGTAAAAGGACCACTTTCTATCTTAATCCCCTTCTCTTTTATAAAGGAGATGGTTTCATCTATAGAATCAACTGCAAAGCCAAGGGTGATTGCATTACCAACAACACATGGTTGATTATTATTTTGAATCAGCTCTATCATAGTTTCCCCACTTCCTAGAAAAGCAATTTTCCCATTACCTTCTACTTCAAACCTCCGATTTAATGGTAATTTTATAATATTTTGGTAAAAAGCAATTGATTCATCTATATCCTTAACCTGTAAAGTTGTCCAACAATAATTCATAAAACGCCTCCTCATAATTCACTTGCCATAGTATAGCAGAACTATAACTCCCTTGGTACAGATAAAAACCTATTTTTATTGCTAGGCGAGATATTAGTAATAGAATATTATCTCCTTATACTTGCACTCTATTCTCAATTCGAATAGAGTTCTTACTGTTATGAACAAGCAAGCAACACTGATGGCTACGGGCTCTATTAGAGGGCATATTATCCGTTTTGCTATCCCAATATTTCTTGGTAATCTCTTTCAACAACTCTACAATACTGCAGACTCTTTAGTTGTGGGAAATTTTATTGGTAAAGAAGCTCTAGCTGCAATCACCTCTTCTAGCTCTTTAATCTTTTTACTTGTAGGAATGGTTCAAGGAATTTTTATTGGCTCTGGTGTGGTAATTTCAATGTATTATGGCGCAGGGGATTTAGAGTCTGTAAAGAAGGCTATTCATACAACAATTGCTTTTTCTCTGGTCAGCAGCGTTGTCTTAACACTTCTAGGATATATGATGGCTCCTATCATGTTAAGATGGATGGGTACCCCAATAAATGTTTTTGATCAAGCACAGACCTATCTAAGGGTATTCTTTTCAGGAATTACTGCTATGGTTCTTTATAATACAGCTTCTGGGATCCTCCAAGCTGTAGGAGATAGTAGGCACCCCCTCTATTTCCTCATGATTGCGGCAGTAATAAACATCATTCTCGATATAGTATTTGTAGCAGTATTTAAGATGGGAATTGCTGGAACAGCATATGCGACTATTATTAGCCAAGCAATAAGTGTCATCTTCTCATTTCGGCTTCTTCTGAAAACCAAAGATATTTTCAGAGTAGAGCTTTGTCAAATAGGTTTTAAAAAAGGGATGATTTCCAAAATACTCAGACTAGGGATTCCATCAGGTGTTCAAAACTCTGTTACCTCCTTAGCGAATGTCGTTGTTCAATCAAGCGTAAACCTATTTGGAGCTGCTGCAATGGCAGGTACTGGTGCTTTCATGAGAATTCAGGCCTTTGCTCTCATCCCTATTACAAGTTTTGCCATCGCGTTAACAACATTCACAAGTCAAAATATTGGAGCAAAAGAGTATGATAGAGTAAGAAAAGGGGCAAGATTTGGTATACTCTTTGCAATGCTACTCGCTGAAATAATTGGAATTATTCTCATATATAATGGTGAATTTTTCATATCATTCTTCAGTAGAGACCCTTCTATTATTGCCTATGGAGTTCAAAAATCACACATATCTAGTCTCTTTTTATTCGCTGTTGCTTTATCACATGTAATGGCTGGACTCTTTAGAGGAGCTGGAAAGTCTATTGTCCCAATGATTGTGATGCTCCTGTGTTGGTGCATTATTAGAATTCTCTATATAAAAGTAGGACTCTATCTTTTGATGGATATTAGAGTAGTCTACTGGGCGCATCCTCTTACTTGGATTCTAAGCACTATTGTATTTGTCACCTATTACTTCAAGGGTGATTGGATAAAAAGAGGCCTATAATATCTATAATATTTCCTTTCACTTTTATCACCTCTAGTTGACAAAACAATCACAGAAGAGAAAGATGGAGATAAAGAAGCATTCTTCTTATGAGGAGTCCATGTATAAAAATCATACCATCGCAATTCTCTATAACCAAGTAACACCCGATAGTCCTATAGATGTCTTAGATATAGAAATTCAAGCTAAGTGGATTGAAGAAATCTTGCAATCGAAAGGATATAGAACTTTATTAGTTCCTTTCTCTCTTGAAAATCTTATCATGCTCTCCTCCTTACATAAGAAGAATCCTGTGTTGGTATTCAATCTTGTAGACTCTGCTCCTCATGAAGAAAATCTTGCGTTTCTTGTCCCTGGCCTACTTAGCCACATGAATCTACCATTCACAGGATGCTCACTAGACAATCTTTATATAACAACGAACAAGATACTCACAAAAAGGATATTAAAGGCTCATGGGGTAGATACACCCCCTTGGGTGAGTGAACAAGAAGCACAAGCTCTCGAGAATACATCTATTACCCGTTTTATCATAAAACCAACATCAGAAGATGCTTCAATCGGGCTTGATGAAAATTCAATTGTAGCGAGAGATAGAGTCCTTAATGAACTTAGTAATAAGCAACAATTATTAGGTTCTTCTTATTTTGCTGAAGCTTTCATCGAAGGAAGAGAATTTACGACCCATATGTATGGTTCAAGAGAGAAAGTTACCCTCTTAACTCCTTATGAATGGATATTTAATGGATATGAAGAGGAGAAGAAAGAAAAAATTATTACTTATGATGCAAAGTGGACAGAAAAATCCTTTGGATATGACCACATTACTCCTCGTTATAAAGCAGTAGATGAAGATATTCCCCTTTTAGAAAAGTTAGTTTCAATTACAAAAAAATGTTGGAACATATTTAATCTTTATGGGTATGCTCGTGTTGATTTTCGTATAGACAAAGAGGGAAAGCCTTGGGTGTTAGAAGTAAACTGCAACCCAAGTTTCTATGGATTTTATCATCTGGCCCAAGAAGATGGTTTAAAGTTTGAAGATATTGTAGAGCAGATTGTGGAACAAGTGAAATAATTAGAGATATTTATCTACCCATACGAGGCTTTCAAGCTCAAAATTGTCCTGTTGGTACAACTCTTGTGCCTTTTTGTTATTTGGATGAGTGACCAAAGCCACATAGTGAGATCCATTCTCTTTAGACCAGGATTGAACATACCTTAGTAGCATAGAGCCTAACCCATGATTTCTTGCTTTAGGAGAAACATAGAGTTCATTTAACCAAAAGTAATCGCCTTTTGTTTCTAAGCCGCAGCAGATATTCCCAAAGGCAAATCCTAATACCTTTTCATCTATATTATAGGCAACAAACAAGACAGCCCTACTCCCTTCTTTCATGGAGTTCTTTAATTCAGAATCTATCTCTTCTCTACTTTGAACATATCCAATGAAAGACATCTGCTCTTGTACTAAGGTGATAAGGTTCTGATAATCTACTATATTCATATTATGTTTATAGACAACAATATGAACCTCTTCATAATCAACAGTAAGTGGTTCTGAGTTGTATTTTTCCATAAGAGCCTTCCTTGAAAAAGAGCGATTTATGACAAAATCTTATAGCATTCTAGAACCACATAGTATCATTAATAGGAAAACTATTCTCTAGGAGACTACCAAATTTGCCTCAAAATCAGTATCGAGGGGATATATTGGCCGAGTGATATTCTTATAATCAAGGCTAGTGAGAACCTCATTAGAGCTTCCATCTGTAAGGGCCATTACAGAATAATTACTAATTGCCCTTATCTCGGGTTCCAGATAGCCAAGTTTCACTACAATAATTTTTCTCTCATGCGGGTCAACTCCTAAAGATTTCATCATTTCAGGATCATATGCTCCTACATGATGAGAACTTACCACGACATCAACTGACCCCACCGATAGTAAGACAATATCGACACCATTATTATCCCAATTCTTCCTAATCGAATGAACACTCATCTCTCTCATGATGGGAGTACTCTTCTCTTTATCAAAGGAGGCCCCTAAAGAACCAATAAAAGTTGAACCAATACCTTTCTTAATACAGAGTTCTACTAATGAAGGATCATAAAAACATTGATAAATCAAAGGAGGATATAATTGAGGAACAAGCGGGTTATTGATGATCATTTTAAGGAAGTTAGTTACATCTCCTGAAGAGCCAGCTGTGGGGTTATCACCAGAATCACTTATCACCACTGGGGCATGAGTATCTATTTTTTTAAGGGCTACTTCAAGGGCTTTTTCAGGAAATAGGGTCTCATTATAAAAATGGAACTCCTCCCTTCGAGCCCAAAATACTTCTGCAAGTTCCTTAGATAGTTCATCAGAAAGATTTTTATCACCATCAGTTACCACAAGAGAGACTATACTATTTGGGGAAGAGTCTGCCCAGGGGAACCCTAATAGATAAGAAGCAGCCATCACATGGGGTCTTTTTTCTAAAAGTCTTAAGTTAGACATCAGGCTTTTCATCGGCTCTACACTTGTCTCAGATTGCTCACCTGCAACAAGCATCGGAATTCTGCACATCGACATAGAAGGCTTGGCTCCATGGTCAAGAATATCAACAACCATGTTGGCAGCATGAATTCCTGTTTCAAACGTATCTGTGTGAGGAGCACATTTATACCCCACAAACCCATTTGCATATTGGAGCATCCGAGGAGTTATCGTAGCATGCATATCAAGAGAGGTTATAAGGGGAATAGAGGGCCAAATAAGACGGATATCGTGTAACAAATCCCCTTCTGCTTCACCAAGATTATGAACACGCATTGAGCCGTGTAAAGTTAAGCAAATTGCATCTATCTCTCCTGCATTTTTAATCATGAGTAGCAATTCATTTTTTAATTGCATATATACATCATAATCCCATTCACCATTAGGAACGGCTCTCGCAAGGAGTGTTGGAACCACTTCGTATCCAGCTTCAAGCAAAGTTGAAACGACCCCTTTCATACTATTGTTCTCATTCATAGAGAGAATTTCATTTCCCCTTTTCACCCAAATATCTTTCATCCCTGTGAGGATAGGATTGAAAGTATTTGATTCATGGTGCATTCCACCAACAAGTACACGTTTCATAAAGGAGCTCCTATTGTTTCTTTTACATATGGTTAAATAATAAGTATTGATTGTAGGTAGATTCATTTTCTGTTTCTCCTACCTGAGGGATTCTAAAAAGGAGATTGAGCAAATTTTCGGCTGCCCCTTCGGAGGCATCAGAGTGGGCATTAACAAATATGACTTTCTTTAAGAGGTCTTCATTTAATATATTGGTAGCTTCATCCATATAGTCAGTAAAAAACCCACCTAAATAGACAGTTTGAGGATCTAGAATTGAGACGATTGACCTGAGATTATAAAGTAATTCTTTTAACATCTTTTGTCGTAGGGCAGAGTCAAGTTGCAATACCAACATATTCTCTACAGAGGATTGTAATTGTCCAGTTTGTGAATACATATCCATAAATGCACTAATGAATTCGCCAGCCATAGAATGAGACCCTCGATAGAGTTTCCCTTCAAAGACGAGTCCTAACCCAATTCCAAATGGGGGAACCCCCTTGGGGACTAATTCATGTGGATATTCCCTTGCTAATAAATAGATAAAGTTTGTTTGACGCTCATCAGCTCCATTCCAAAGATATTTTTGAACACAACAGTTAGCATCATTTTCAAATACTACAGGGAAAGCAAATCTATCTTTGAGGAATTGAGAGAAATCACACTCTTTTAATTCATGCGTCCAGCAATCTCGTACTATTTGACCATTAGCTTCAACGATACCAGGAAGAGCAATTCCAACACCTAGAACAGGAATACCGTTACAAAGATTAACCATTTTATTGATTACCCTCTCTAATTGTAACTCAAAGCGTTTTTTTGGTGGAAGATTTTCTGTGTGAGAAAGATACTCTAATCTTTGAGAAAATAAGACATTTCCCCTAAGGTCTAATATTGAGCACCAACAATAATCAGCAAGTAGCTCTAGACCAATGACACGCCCATAATCTACATTTAACTCTATTTGGACAGCTTTTCTCCCCTGATTTGAAGGTTTTGAATCTGTATGAAGGGCCTCATGATTACTTTCTCTTACTAATCCACTCTCTAAAAGTCGGTTTACACTATAGGTTACGGTGGAAGGTTGCAATCCCAATTTTCTTGCAATTTCGACTCTAGTACTCGTGCCTCCACGTAATAGGCGTAGTATGAGAAATGAATTTGCTATTTTCTGGTATTGGCTATTACCTACAACTTTCATTAGCTTCTCACCATATTTACTACATTATGTACTCTCGTAGAGTCAGTGTTCTGAAGGAGGAACTCAGGTTGTCTAAGAACACCACCCATATATATATGTTCAGGTCTATATTCCATACTACTATTCGTTTCGCTATGAAGATATACATGATACTCAGAAGCTTGTAATAAGGTGTGAATCATAGTGAAATTTCTCTCATTAATACCAGCACCAGGCATAATAATAATCCTAGAACCTGCTTGTTCAATCAACTTTAATAACAGAGGTAATCCTTCTGGAACCGAAGGTTCATGTCCACTTGTAAGGATTCTATCTACTTGGAGAGTTATAAGATCTTCTAATGCTTCAAATGGATCTCTCGTCATATCAAAAGCACGATGAAAGGTGACTGGTAGAGGCCTAGCGATATCAATAAGGGCAGAAGTTCGCTCTTTATCTATCCGTCCATCCTTTGTTAACAATCCAAAAACTAATGCATCAGCTCCTGCTTCTTTAAAAATAGAAGCATCATTCATCATTGTTTCGAATTCTAATTCTGTGTAACAAAAATCTCCCCCTCGAGGCCTAATCATTACATTAAGTGGAATATGAGTATATTTTTTTGCTGTCTTGAATGCTCCTAAGGTAGGGGTAAGGCCCCCTTCAAAGAGGTCTGAACAAAATTCAACTCGAGAAGCTCCCCCTTTTTCAGCAGCGAGAACTGATTCAACCGAATCTAAGCATATTTCTATCTTCACATTATCTTTAAGCAATTTAATGACTCCTTATCATAGTATATCATGGTATTAATTTATTTTGATGAAAATGGGCTATTCTTTTAGAGCTCCATCGCCAAACCCTTTGATGACTGATTCATGGGCTACTAGATAAAGAATAAACATTGGAATAGTTCCAATAACGAGGGCAGAAAATTGTAATCCATAGTCTTCATTTAATCTTCCTGCAAATGAATTAATTGCAACAGGGAGACTTCTCATATTTTCTCCACTTGTGAGAGTGAACACCATTAAAAATTCATTCCAGTTTCCTAAGAAACTTAAAATAGCCATAGTTGCCATCACAGGAGTCGATACTATAAGAATTATTTGCCAAAATATTTGAGTATATGTTGCTCCGTCGATAACAGCTGCTTCTATTAATGCATCTGGAACACCTCTGATATAACTACTCGCTAACAATACTGCCATTGGCAGACCAAAAGCTATGTAAGGAAGCAATACCCCTAGTCTCGTATTATAAAGTCCTATAG
>SABI01000314.1 GCA_009929055.1 Spirochaetia bacterium
CAACTGTTGCGACTACAACTAACCCTGGCTCTTCTACTCCTACAACTGTTCTAACAACTAATCATAATGGCCTTCGTTGGAAGACACTCTCCCTCTCAGCGCAGTTTGCGGGTACTCAAAACGAAACATTTGGTCTTCCTGAAAGCGTTGGTGAAGGGTATAAAGGGACAATAGTAGCTGCAGTTACAGCCCTCAATTAGTAGTATACTTCTTTTGATTAAACCACTTAATACACACATCTACTTCGGTAGATATGTGTATTATGTGCTTTGGTGTATCCTTTTCTTTTACTGAGAAATATCCCTCATAGCATAAGACAACATGAATAAAGAATACAGCTGTTTGAGAAATTAGATATCAATCGGATTGTATTACTTTATAGTAGCGTGAAGAGAATTATAAATTCTCTTCAGAGGAATTTTTTTGATAGATACATGTGAAATACCTAAATTCTTACTTGTTCCTATCATTTTGATCAAAAGATTTTACCACGTTACGCCCTGCATCTTTAGCCATATAAAGGGCCGTATCTGCATGGTTAAGGGTGATTTCCCAAGAAATCCCATCTTGGGGAGAAAAAGTACTCACCCCGAAACTACTCGTTATATAGAGCTCATTATCGTGAGAGACGAAATTGGTCTCCTCTATCGCTAAGCGCAACTTCTCAGCAAAGTCTGTGGCCTCTTCAAGGGGGGTATCATGAAGAAGAATAATGAATTCTTCACCTCCATACCTTGCAGAGAAATCACCTGGTCTCACTTGTTGAAGAATTAACTCTCCCATTTGTTGAAGTACCATATCACCACAGCGGTGTCCATAGGTGTCATTGATTGCTTTAAAATTATCGAGATCAAACATAATGAGAGAGAAAGTTCCAAAACCCTGTTCTTGTAACCTACGGGCTTCCTCATGCACTAGAATCATAAACCTGTGATGATTTAAGAGATTTGTAAGGCCATCAGATGAAGCAAGGTGTTCAAGTTCTCTTACATAACTATGGATTTGAGTAAGATCATGCAAAAGATAGAGATTCCCGCGTATGCGATTTCTTCTATCAGTAATGGAAGACCTATAGATGGAATATGTTCTTATTTCATTAGAATCAGGAAGGGCAATATCTATTTCGTACGTATCTGAGGTATGAGAAAAGAGAGGTGCTAAGTGTGGATTGAGCGTACTAAGGGGAACTTTAAATAGATGTGGAGTATCATCCACTAACAACATTTTTGCTGGCAAATTGCATTCTATCAGGCGTCCTTTTGTATCGAGAATAATCATTGCATCTCGCATAACTTCAATTACTAACTTCTGAGCAACAGGGAGGATATTAAAAAGTTGAAGGTTATCCATTCCCCAAAAGAGGAGAAGTCCAGAGAGAGCAAAAGCAATCGGATTAATATCTAACCCATAAGGAGTAAATTGGCCAAGGATGAGCGTATAGCTAAGAACTGGAGGAATAGTAGCCATCGTGAGCAGTAGGTATTGCTTTCGATGGGTTCCTTCAGACTTGATAAGATTAAACACCATACGAATTGCTCCAATAATGTAAAGAAGGATAATAATACCGTTAATCACCCAAAAACCAGGGGCTCGGTCAACTATTATCAAGGAGATGGAAAGATTGTAATCAAGGCCAATATCATTATAGATCAAATGGTGCCAATCATTTGTCCAAACTACAATATTTACAATGATGGGGATAAGGTACAAGAGACGAAGCTTTTTGAACAAACTTTGATTATAGGAAGGATTATCTGGGTGATACGACCATGCAATAAAAATCCAGAAGATTGGAATAAAAAAGATTCCTATGTATTCGAGATAGAGAAAAAACTTGATTTGCTCGACGTTAATAGCTGATATTTCAAAGAAATAAGCTACTGCATAGACCATGTTGGCGAGCAAAAGATACAATAAGTATTTAAGAGCCAGCGATTTCCCCTTCTTGTGATATACATATCCAGCAAGTGCTGCTGATGCTAAAGCAGAAATACATATTGCTATCTTAAATAGAGCTATTATATCCATATTAACTGAACTTTAACGTTGAATGAATACATAGGTCAATAGAAAATAGATATATCTTATCCATTGATTTAAATTATTTTATCCATTGCAGCACCTGATAAGGAAATAATTCTAGAATTTTTCTAAATTAGCATTTAGAAAAGTTTTATTTGTCTCCTTTAGTACTCTATTTATCATGAACAACTATCCTTATAATTGTCTCAAACGATCATACTACTAAAGACTCATGTCAGCTCTAGTTCTCTGTTATCAGCGGATCTTTCCCATCCACAGTACTAAGAAGCAACACATCTTGTGTGAATTTGAAGATTAAAACATAAATTATACGAAGAAATATAATACTCTTAATTCTCTGCTTTTGAGGCTCTTAAACAAGGCTCATTAGGTGAGCAATGTATGTGCCTTTATCTATCATAGAATCACAAAAATATCATCAGGGTTGTATGTGTAGAAACGGAGTCTCTTGTTAACGTCAACACCCGACATACTTGGAGCATCGGCGGTTTACAACAAGAGACTCCTAATAAGAATATATCAATTATTGAAGCCTCTAGCAATATAAATTATTCTTTTATTGAGTAATGTTTAACCATTTTGGGTAGAAGATCCCCTTTCATTAACATGAGTTTTTCAGATAATTGTAAGGTAAAGAAAAACCGCTGTATTAGATTTTTAGTCCTTAACAGCGGCTCTTAAGATATGAGTTACATAGTATACACTATGAGAA
>SABI01000315.1 GCA_009929055.1 Spirochaetia bacterium
CTTGACTCCCTGGGATTCCAGCAGGAATCTTCCTTGGATCAAGAGAAATGAGTTTTTGTTTAGTTAAATAAGCACAGTGATCAGAGGCTACTACTGAAATTTCTTTACTGTTTAGTGCTTTTATTAACGCAGTATTATCTTTATTCGTCCTTAGTGGTGGCGTCATGAGATAGAGCCCCCCCTGATTACAAGAGAGATACCCACTATCTAGCAAAGTATAGTGCATGGTGGTCTCTCCTACTATTTCACATCCTTGTTGTCGTAGTGACTGTAAACTTTCTAAGCCATCATGAGATGAAACATGTACAATATAGAGGGGCGTTTGTGATTCTTGAGCAATAGCCCCTACGTTCTTTATTGCAACTTTCTCAGCAAGAGAGGGGCGTAGTAATGAGTGGAGAAATGGAGAAGCATGTGAGAGCCCTTGTTGAGAGTACTCTTCTATAACATCCTCATCTTCAGCATGTATGGTAGGAAGTATCTTATATTTCTTGCACAATTGAAACAATTGTTTATAGTGTTTTGGATCTACATACAGACCAAGATTCTTATACGTGGTAAAGATCTTTATGATACGTATACCGAAATTAGCCAATTCTTCTATTTCATTCTCTAAAGTAGCATCTATTCGGTATATTCCTTGGTGTAAGGCAAAATCAATATAACTATTCTTTGCTTGTTTTATCCTCTTTAATGCTCCGTCTATAATCGGGTTACCAGGAAGATGATCGGCAAAATCAATACAGGTAGTAATTCCTCCATAAATTGCAGCTCTTGTTCCGCTTTCAAAATCATCTGCACTTTTATTATCTCCTTCACCTACCCCATAATGGGTATGAGCATCAATAAATCCAGGAAAAACAAAGCAACCACTAGCATCAATAATCCTATCTGAAGAGATAGGCTCAATAGAAGAATCAATCTGCTGAATTTTACCCATACTAATCAAGATATCTTTTTTTTCAATATGTGATTCAAAGACTAATTTCCCGTTTTTAATTAATAGATTCATATAGGATCCTTTTTTGTTCTCTACCTACCCCATCCCATTCATTAAGGCTAAATACCCAGTATATGCTTTTTCCAATTGTTCAATTTCAATATACTCATCCCTTATATGGGCAAGAGATTCTTTACTCGGTCCATAGCCAATGGTGGGAATTTTTAATTTTCCACAAGAACTACTCCCGTTTGTACAAAATGAATAAGTTCCTATCTCAGGCTCTTTCTGGAAAGCTTCTCTTAATGCATCTATTGCCTTTCTTACATGTATATTCTCTTTCTCCATTAACCATGCAGGAGCAAATTTTTTATGAGTAGAGCTATGCCCAGTGTAGGTATCTATCTTCATCTTAGCTACTGTAACTTCTGCATTAAATGTACCATCTTGGCTATGTAACTTTTCAATAATCTTTTGTAATGGAAGGAGAACTGAATCAATTGTCTCATCAATTAA
The DNA here is from genome assembly GCA_009929055.1 of Spirochaetia bacterium. Taxonomy (GTDB): domain Bacteria; phylum Spirochaetota; class Spirochaetia; order Sphaerochaetales; family Sphaerochaetaceae; genus SABI01. Next base: position 1,457 of record SABI01000315.1, read on the forward strand.
AAGTCTTCTATCAAAGGTAGCAAAGCAAGTTTCAGGCACAACAGAAGCTCCAGGATAGGGCGATGAAATAATATCTGTCAACACGTAATCTCCACGACCCAAGGCGGGGTGGATATTCCTTTCAAGACGTTGAATCTCTTGAACAAGGCGCATCATATGGTATACTGCATTCACCCCTACTTCCGGATGGGAAGAATGGGCAGGAACTCCAGTAGTCTTTAATAAAATCTCAGCCCTTCCTCTCTGCCCAATATTTAGTTTTAATTCAGTTGCTTCCCCAATTATTACAACACTTGGGTTTGTCTGTGTAATTACCGACTCTAAAGTATACCCTTCTGCTATCTCCTCAAAGATGGTTCCTGAAACATAGATATCACCTTTATTTAGTCCTAATCTTTTTGCTTCACTCGCTGCTATTATCATTGCTGCGAGAGCCCCCTTCATATCAGAAGAACCACGCCCATAGATGTTGCCATCCTTAATTTCTCCCCCAAAAGGTTCAGTAGTCCAGCTATCTCTATTTGCTATAGCTACTGTATCTAAATGGCCATCAAAAAGGAGGGTAGAACCATTCCCATTTCCATTTATTTTACCAATAATATTTCCTACAGCATCAATAAAAACTTCATCAAAATGGTGATTTAGCATCTCTTTTTTTACTAATTCAACTATGGTAGCTTCTGTTCCGGTAATGCTAGGGGTTTGAATCAATTTTGTTGTCAGTTGCAGTAATTCCTGCCGTCTCTTCCCATTCATATGCTTTCCTTTTTTTCAACTAATGTATGTTTGTTTTGAAGTGCATGCAAAATTTTATCTGGTTTTGCAGGCAAAGAGGTTATTCTAACCCCAACTGCATCATAGATTGCGTTAATAATTGCAGGTGTTGTGGGTATCATCGTAATCTCCCCTATTCCTTTTGCACCATAAGGCCCTTCTGCCATACTATTCTCAATAATACCCACTTCAATGATAGGGGCTTTTTCAATTGTAGGAACTCCTATTGATTTCATAGTCTTAGTGACAACCCCTCGTTCATCAAAAATATATTCTTCACTAAGGGCATATCCCATGCCCATGACGACCCCGCCTTCTATTTGACCCTTTACACCTAATAAATTGATTGTTTTACCCACATCATGTACTGCTATTACTTTTAATACTTCAACCTCTCCAGTTTTTTCATCAACTGCAACATATGCAGCTTGTGAGCCAAAATCATAAGAAAAGCCCCGACGGTAACCCGTCGGGGCTTCTTTCTTTAGCTTACAGCCAGCTTTCCTCAATCTCAT
>SABI01000316.1 GCA_009929055.1 Spirochaetia bacterium
CAAAGAAGGAGGAATAAAAAAAGGATACCAACAATGCCGTTGGTATCACATCTACTACGCCAAAGAGGTCTCGAACCTCTGACCTACTGCTTAGAAGGCGCCATTTGAGGTTTATCAACCTTTATCAAAGGCTATCATAAGCGATTAATATATATGGAATTAGAGTTTATATATAATAAGCAGTTTTATCAGGAACTATCAGCGTTTTTACATCAATATTAGAGAGTATTAGGAAATTTGATGTAGAATTGGTGTAGAAATAATTACAATACATTATTGTGTGATTAAGGGAATCGGGGTGTAATAATCTTGACTACTTGGATGCATAACACTAAACACATCAATACTAATATCTTTGATAGGAGAAAATTTTGCTGACTGTGGAAATTTTGGAAGAATGTTTTCTCTAAATCCTATTGAACAACCGTTACAGGTCTTACCATTAGCTAATTTTAGATCAGTAACGAAACTACTGAAATACATGCTTTTATCCATAGATTCAAACTTAATCTCATCCTTATTGTTAAATGTAAGGAATAAAAATCTTGGAATGGGTTCCAAATAATACAATGCACGACATTCGATGATAATATCTTTCCCAACAATAGATTTGTAGGCTATAAGATTTGAAACCGTTGTGTTTTGAGGTCTGAAAATATTCTGACCATTGATGGTATCAATCATTTGTCTTAAGCACACTTCTATACCATTTTGAAATAAATCTATATAAAGTGATTGTAGCAAAATAGCTGGCATAATCGATTCATCAAGTCTAATTGGTATAAATTTCATCCCAGCAATATTTGCTTTCATCAGAGCATTTTGCCACTCTAATTTTACCATGTTACTGTTGAGACTATTCTTTGAAACAAAGAAAAAGAAAAACTGACAATTTCTAAGACCTTCATCCATCTTATCGATAATGCCATCTCCGGGCTGAATGGACCATGAATCATAGAATACTTTATCTTGGCCAAATACCCCTCTCAACCTTAGCGCAATAGGTTCGACAATAGGTTTGTCGTTCTTATTATGTGAAATAAATATCATAATCTGGTCCTCCTTGAACATTGATAAAATTATAAGGCAAGTACAACCATACTTCCAGCGATATTTATATAAATAAAAAGAACGGATATGGAGCTCTCTGGTTTATCTATTACTCCATATCTGGCCGTTTAGGCATATTCAGGACTCTTTGGCATCCTCCTAATAAAGACAAAACCTTGGCTCAATAACCAAGGCTCTGTTAGGAAATTCCCTAAACTCTTCTCTTCTTTTGCTAGGTATATTTTGAGTGAGCTTGCTTACCAAAATCACCGAGTGTAGCGGAAAGTATGGCTAATGGCTGTGTGAATCAGAACAGCCCATCGAATGCATCCTCATGCTCTAGGATTCTGCTATAACTATCCTTCAAAGAAGGGTGGTTGTAGCGCTCTGTCATGCTCTCCGAACTGTGTCCTGTTGTCTCTTGCAGAATATCCAAGGGAAGTACATTCTTCAGAAGAGTATTGTAAGTATGTCTGAAACTGTGGATTACCAGATTCCTGCCGTCGGTTTTTATCTCTGCTTTCTCCAAAGCTTTCTGGAATCTGTTCTGCAGCGTCTTTCCCATGATTGGTCTGCTGCCATTCCTACCATAGAAAATCAAATCCTCTGGATCATTGAAAGGCGTACTCGCTTTCCAGTGTTCCAGAATCTCTTCGGCTCTCTGGCTCAATACCACAACTCTGCTTTTCCCTGTCTTGGTGCTCCCTGTGGTATCGTCATCTTTGATAGCTTCTTCAATAACTAAGCCGTTTCGTTTTTTGTCCTCGATTACATGTTTCCACTTCAAGGCTCTTGCTTCACCTCTTCTCATACCAGTTGTTGCCAGGATGAAAAAGTAATACGCATACTCTTCTTCCCTCCAAATCTTCGTGAGCGCTTCGAGGTCACTCGGAAACAGCTTCTGTAGCTCTTCTTGGGAAAATACATCTCTGGCCTTTGGCTGTACCGCCAGTGACTCAACAATGGATAGACAGTTGTATGGAATGATACCCTCACGCTCTGCTTCCCTGAGAATAGTCCGAAAGGCATAGAGAATATGATTCTTCGTCTGGTTGGACAAAGCTTCACCTGTATTCTTGCTCTTCAATGCTACGAGCCAATTCTCAATTTCCACACGATTCAATGAGGAAAGTTTGCGCTTCCCGAATTGGGGTAGAATGTAATTGTCCAAATGATTCCTTCGGAGTGTGGCATTGGTCTTTGAGAATCGTTTGCCTTTGGCAAGCTGGCGTTTGATATACAAACATTCGTCCCATACAAAGAACGTCTTGGTGTACTCGTAGAGGGTTCTGTCATTGCTGTCATTCTGGGCAAGGAATTTCTCCACCACGGCAACAGCTTCATGCTTCAGTGATTTGCCTGTGGATTTTGGTTTCCGCGTTCCATCGTCATCATAGTAGTAGAAGAACCAGACAATGCCTTTCTTGTTCTTGGCATCCTTGTAGCGTTTGAAAAGAGTGTATTCATGTCTCATGGTCTCTAGTTTTGATGTAGAATTTGATGTAAGTCAACCCTCTCAATGAGAGCTATACAAAGAAAAGATACCAGCTAAGTTGCTAGTATCTTCTTTTGATGTAAGTGATTAGTTTTAATACGCCAAAGAGGTCTCGAACCTCTGACCTACTGCTTAGAAGGCAGTTGCTCTATCCAACTGAGCTATTGGCGCACGTTTAAAGACACTGAAGTGTCC
>SABI01000001.1 GCA_009929055.1 Spirochaetia bacterium
AATGAAGCAGTCCCAATAAGTTCAAGAAATGAAGGAATGATGGTAAAAGCAAGTGCTATGATGGACAGTTCTCCACAGGTGCCTTTCTCAGATATTACCATTCGCTCTTCTGTTCAAGTTACTTTTGTCCTTGAATAATGGGTGATATAAGGATTTTCTACTCCTTTATGTCACTTGGTTAGAGGGGGGGAGAATAGACCATGGTAACATGGTTAATTCCCCCTTCTACTGTTTTCTCTTCTGTGAAAACAAAGGAGAGAGTGGTGTAAAACTGAGTTGCACTTTCTTGAGCATGAAGATAGATTTTTGCTTGATGCTCTTCTTCTCTTAAATGATTGATTGCATTGTTGACAAGTATCTTTCCAACACCAAGTCCCCTAAAGCTTTTAAGGACAGCAATCCTCTCTAATTTAATCCCTTCATCAGTTCTTCTCATTCTCATGGTTGCAATAGGAACACCCTCTTTTTCAATAAGAAGGTGGCTACTCATAGTATCTAGTCCATCTTGTTCAATTTCAAAAGGAACCGATTGTTCTTCTATAAAGACCTCTCTTCGGATGGCGATACATTTAACTAACAATTCTTTTTGATTTTGAGATTTTGTCCCATAAGAACCAATATATAAACATTCCATACACATCACTTCATTGCTTGGATATAGTAGAGTCTTGAACCAAAATCTCCTAGTACCCTAGTCTCTTTATCATAGCCAGTGCCGCCAAATTGTTGATTAAGACTTATTCCTCTATAGGCTAAGATATCACCTTCGACAATATAATATTCAATTTCACTATCGAGTTGGATTTGACTCTGTACTACTTTTTCAAGATTTCCTCCACTTTTGATGTGAACAGGAGAGACCATGTTGATAAGAGAGCCAAACATAGAGAGTTCTATATGTTGGCTTCTTGGACTTACTCTATAGGTGAGAGATGTATCCGCTATGGGGATTCTTAAGATATCACTCTCTCCATTTGCATCTTGAAGTACTTGGAAATAGAGTACTAACATTTCAGTTCTGTCGTAATTAGAAACAGCCCAAAGAACTCTATTCGTTTGATCATATATTGATTCAAGTTTAAAGAATTCCCCAAATTGAAAGAGAGTTCTATATTGCTTATAGAATGTAATGTGTTCAATAATTTCTTCTTTTTCTTTTTTTGAGAGACTTAGAAGGTCTAATTCGTATCCTAATACCCCAAAAGAGGCAACATTAAAGCGAGTATCGAGGGAGGTCTTTCGTAAAGTTTGATGGTTAGGAATTGTGCTCACATGGTTTGATATCGCACTTAGAGGATACCCACAGGCTGTCCCTTCTTGAATAAAGATTCTTGTGTAAGCATCTGTATTATCACTTGTCCACGTTTGACTCATGTAAGAGAGCATTCCCAGGTCAAATCTATTTCCACCACTAGCACATGACTCGAATAAGATATGGGGGAAGGCTTTTACACATCGCTCAAGGAGTTCATAGAGGCCAAGAACATAGCGATGGCTAAATTCTCCTTGATAAAATCTCTCTTGGTTACTATAAAGGTCACTAAAGGTTCTATTCATATCCCACTTTACATAATCTACTTCAGCAATCTTCCATGTTTTACTCAACATATCAAAAAGGTAATCTCTCACATCTTTACGAGTAAGGTCTAAAAGGTATTGATTTCTTGCAATTGAGGGGTTTCTTCCAGGAATCTGTACAAGATAGTCGGGATGTGTTTCATATAGGGTACTTTTTTTACTAATCATCTCTGGTTCAACCCAGAGGCCAAACATAAGTCCAAGGCTATGAAGTTTTTTTGATAAAGAGGTGAGTCCATTTGGGAATTTTTTTGTATTTACCATCCAGTCTCCAAGACTTGTGGTATCATCTTCTCTCACCCCAAACCAGCCATCATCTACAACAAATAGTTCTATTCCTAAAGAAGAAGCCTCTTTTGCTAGAGAAACAAGGGTTGTTTCATCATAATTGAAATAGGTTGCTTCCCAGTTGTTAAAAGCAATAGGCCGTTGATGGTATTGCCACTTACCTCGAACAATATGGTTGTTTATAAATCGGTGGAAATGATTACTTATCCCATTTGTCCCTTCATGAGAGAAAGTCATAATTGCTTCAGGGGTGTGAAACTTTTCCCCTGCTTTTAACTTCCATCTGAATGTTGATGGATTGATTCCACTTAAAATTCTTATCTTATTAAATTGATTAAGTTCTACAATTTCACTATGGTCTCCACTATAGATGAGGTTAAAACCATAGCACTCTCCTTGCATTTCATCACTTTTAGAGTCACTTATCATAATAAAAGGGTTATGTTTAGAAGAACTTACTCCACTTTTACTATCATTGATATGAACCCCTGGTGTTATCCTTCTTTTGTGTTGGAATCTCTCCCTCGCCCAAGCGCCATCAAATGTGGTGAGATCTTGATTCTTTTTATTAAGATCGAGGTGAAGAGACATGAACCTTTCTATTGTAACATTCTTAGTAGAATTATTTATTAAAGCAGCTTTCCTCACTATAACATCTGTTGCATCAAACGTGGTGTAAGAATGTTCCACTTTAAGGAGAGTTGTTGGATCAACTGTTACTACGATGAGGGTCATTGCAGTACCTTCATCTGAGTAAGACTCAGGTAATCCACTAAAAGAGCGAGGTTTTCCTTTAATTATTCGATGTTCAGCATAGAGAAAATCACCACAGATAGAACCTTCTTCGTCTCTCACTATAATAGATGGTTCTCTATAATCCCCTTTACCACTACTCGAATACTCTAGGGCTATATTGTCGAGAGTGTAGGTAGGATGCTCTTCACTATAGGAGACCATGTTCCCTTTTGCTATTGAGTGTTTGTCGTACATGACGGAAAGGTTTTCGCTTAGCCCAATATTCCTTCCATAATAGAGATGTTCAAGGTGATTTGTCTCATCTACACGAAAAATATATGTGGTGTTTGCTGTGTTAAGGGTAAAAGTGAGTTTATTTTCATAAATCATGAGCCTCTCCTTGCATTCTCTTCATTGTTGTAACGTAACTATCATGGTACAATAATGGTTACATACAGTATAGCCTGCTTAATAGTATTTTTCATCTACCTAGTTGTAAAAAGCAGAGTGGTCGTAAATTTGGGAGAATTACTTAAATGGATGTAAAACGGTTGCAACTGTGGAAAGATCGACATGCTACGATGCTTTCTAATGATCTTATCAAAACAATTATTGAAGATGGTGGAGGGATGGTAAGAGAGTTGAGCAATACGAATAAGTATGGAGGAAGGGTAAATGCACACCCTCTTTTCTACTTTCTAGGAAAGGGGTCCTCTGTTGCTGAAGATGCAAACCATGACCTATACAATAATGCAAACCTCCTTTACACATTAGGAGGAAATTTCTTTTGTTTTCCAAATTTTGGGCCTCCTCACTCCTATAATAATACTAACCTACCTCCCCATGGCTTTACTGCTAATGGGCTGTGGAATGTCGTTAAATATGGTACCGATGGAGAAACTGGTGCTACTTGGCTCCTTAGTACCCTTATCGGTGTTGGAGACTACCCTTATATTGCCAATAAAATTGAGATGCTTCTTCCTAATCATCCAGTCTTATATAGTAGCGTGACAATTGAGAACCCTTCAGATAACCCAATTATTGCAAATGCTGCATGGCACAATACTACCGGCTCTCCATTTTTAGAGTCAGGATGTATTATTAACTTAGCGGCTAAAGAGTTTGTTACAGTCGAGAAAGGGTCTGAGTTTGACTCTACTGGCCGCCTAGCAATGGGGGCAACATTTGATGATCTCACCAAAGCTCCCCTAAGAAGTGGAGGTACTTGTGATATAGAACAAGTTCCTGGAATGATTGGCTTTACCGATTTAATAAGTGGCAAAATTCCATCTGAAAATAAACTTGGATGGGCAAGTGTAATTAACCCTGCCCAGCAAATGGTCTATTTCACATTCTTTCCAGGGCCTAGTGCTGTTGAAGAAGATGAAATTCCTCTTACCTTTAATAATCTATGGATGCAGTATGGTGGGAGGAAATTTACCCCTTGGGCACTATATGAAGGGGGGACAGACCACACCTTCTGTTTAGGAGTTGAAAACTCAATTGGGTATTATGCCTCTGGATTAGCTGAGTCTGTAAAACAAGGAAATTTATTAGGTTCACCCACAACTGTTACTATAAAACCCCATTCACGTAGAGTGCAACGGTATGCCACAGCTTTTACCGATTATGAGCAAGTTAAAATGGGCTCTGGTATTCAATCAGTAGAACAGGTAGTTGAAGGAATTGTCCTTAAAAGGGGAAAGTATTGGGCCTTTATTGAAAGCGATTCGACGTTCCATTTCTTGAAGGAACTAGAGAAGAAGGTATTAAATTAATAGATAGAGTTAAAGTGGGGAAGTAGCTTCTATGAGGTTAGTTCCCTTATTTTTTACAGAGAAGTTTGGGATAGTCTGAGTAAAGAGAACTTTTCCTCCTTGGTCCTTAAAAAAGATAGTAGCTTTATATTCTCCAGCAGTGAGGTTTATTCCCCCTACCCATGCAAGTGACGGGAGGAAGTGAGAGGATCTTACATCAGCTTGTTCAGAGACAAAATTAGTAAGTTTTAAAAGAGCACTTAAGATCATCTCACCAACTGACGCTTCATTGTCTTCATAGATAACATTATCGTAGATTTCTACCCCAATAGCCTTAAAAGTTGCCCTCATCACAGCTTTGAATTTGGTGAGCTCTTCTGTTGCTTTGAACGTTTCCATTGCAATATTACTTATACTCTCTATTTTTTCTAATGGAATTTCTTTCCCTCCATCAATAGAGACGCTCACATATTTTACAGGGGAGGGTCTTGCTATCATTACTGGATAGGCAATTTTTGCATAATATCCACTATAGATATATAAGAGTTCAATTTCTTCCACCTTTTGGGGAGCTAATCCATTAAACGCAACTATGTTGAGACGTGCTTTCCCACTAGGGATTGGTTTTGCCTCTTCTTGTAATGAAGATGGGGGGGCAAATGGATAAAGGGATTGTTGAGTAGCAAATGAGCGATTTACTTGATCGAGTGCATAAGTAAAGAGGTTATCTTCTTCTAAACCTCGAGCAACAACCATTGTGAGATATGAAGCTAAAGCAGATGAAGAGAAAGAGGAGGAGTATGTAGCCGTTCTAATATTACTGACTCCTTTAGAAGTTGCCCCTTTTATAATCTTTTCTATCTGTTTTTCATATTTCTGTTTAAGGAGAGATTGTTTTTCAATTGAACGGTTTAATTCTACGAGGGCAGAATCTTCCTCTCCTAATTGAAGATAGTTGAGGGCTTTAAATACGTTAATGTAGATATCTTCAAAATCTTCTCCCTTATAGGCTACAGTGTTGTCATTTACTATATAGGAGGCAATATTTGCACTTATGCTTGATGTATAAGCCTCTTTGATTGCCCTTTCTGAAGATGATAGGAGGGTGTTAGAGAGGGTATATTCATTATCGAGTCGAAGAAGAAGCCCTGCGTCTAAGTTTAATATAATAGGGCCTTGTTTTTTTAGAATTGCCTCTTTTTTATCGAGTAGCTTAAGATAGGCTTTTTCGTAATTTCCCTGTTGGTAGCTATACTGACTCTCTGAGATATCAACGAGGGAGGAACATCCCAAAATGAGGGTTAATAATAGTACAATGGGTAATAGTAGCAATTTTCTCATCATGGTGTTTGACTCTTATTTATAAACTTATGCAATGACTGATTACACAAGGAGATTGTACCATTGTTAAAAAGCCCATGCAACAGAGAATGTAAGGAACTGTTTATGAATAAAGTGTAAAAATGTTACATTCTGGCAATTTTGGTGTTTAATATGCAATGCATCTAGAGTAGAATATATACTATAATTCTCATTAACGGAGTATTCATATGAAAAAAAAATTATTGTCCTCATTTCTTTTATTTGCACTTCTCATCCTTTTGGTCTCTTGTCAGTCGAGTATCTCTGTAGATAGACTCGCTTCTGATAAAGATATCGACCTAAGTGGTGATTGGAATGATACAGATATTAGAATAGCTGCATCTTCATTAGTGGAAGATAGTCTCCGTTCTCCTTGGATTGATCAGTTTAGAATGCGAAAGATGAAAAACCCTGTTGTTATAGTGGGTACTTTCTTAAATAGAAGTAGTGAACATATTGATACCTCGATCATCGCAAAGCGCTATGAAATAGAGCTCATTAATTCTGGAAAGGTTGATATGGTTGCAGATGTCGCTTTTAGAGCTACTGTTCGTGATGAAAGAGAAGGACAGCAGTACTTCGCTAGTGAATCAACTGCAAAAGCGTTAGGTAAAGAAATAGGGGCAGACTTCCTTCTACAAGGATCGGTGAGGACGAATTTAGACCAAGTGAGTGGGAAGTCGGTTCGCACTTACTATATTACTGCTGAACTAATTGATATCGAAACAAACAAAAAAGTATGGGTTGGAGAAGAAACCATTAAAAAAATGGTTAAGCAAAGTAAATATAAGTTTTAAATGAAGGGCTTTTACCGATGAAGAATACATATAAGTTTTTACTATTTCCCTTGATCTTTATAATGCTCCTCTTTTTCATCTCTTGTTCATCTCTTTCAACACCTTCTTCTCCTCCTTGGCTAAATACCCTCTACGATAAGCAATATAATGAAGATACGTATCTCAATGCCATAGGAAGTGGCTCTTCTAGAGAGAAGGCAGTAGATGCAGCTCTTAGCTCTCTCTCCCAGGTATTTAATTCTCAAGTAAGATCAATTACTACCGTTCTTTCTACCTCTACTGCAGCTGATGATGGTGTTAGTGATGTTAAGTTTACTGAAAGCTCTGAGTTAATAGATCAATCCTCTGTTACAAGTACTACTGAAAGAATTGTTGGAGCAGAGGTGGTAAACACCTACATCGATTCAAACCAAAGAGTATATGTCAGAGTTGCACTACATAGAAAAAGAAGTGCTGAGTTGTATCAAAAAGAGGTATTCAATCTCGACACTTCTATTATGAATGTGCGAAGAGAGATGCTCTCTATAAAAGATCCTCTTCGTGCCTACTTCACCCTCTCTAAAGCTGTTGGGTATGCAAAGAGGCAACAGCTTCTCTATGACCAAATAGAGGTGCTTCTTAAGAAAAGTCAGAATTCAAAACTTTTTGTAGTACAAAATGAATTAAATGCAATAGCTTCTTCTGTAAAGATAGCTATTAAGGTAGAGGCTCTTGAAGGGAAAGAAGTGCTTCTGGCATCCTTTAGTCAAAACTTAATTGATTTAGGGTTTTCGATTGTAGAACAAGAAGAAGAGTCGAGTGCTCAACTAGTTGTCAGTTATGAATCGAGTCCATTGAATATGGCAAATAGTCCTTATATGTATCAGCGCTATACAATTTCAGCGACTCTCCTTAGTGGCTCTACTACTTTATACTCGTATCAAAAGAGTGAAAGAGAAGCTGCGCTGAGTGAAGAAGAAGCACAGAAAAAAGCCTTAATTCAGGCTTCAACTGTTGCTGTAGATGAATTTTTTACCCTCTTGGAACAAACTCTTGGGGATATTAAGTAATAATTATTTTATGTTGGAGGTCTTTTCATGAAAAAGATGTTGATTATCCTTGTTTCCGCCCTTCTCTTGTTCTCTATTGTTGGTTGTGCAACTACAAAGAAAGTAGAAGCCCCTAAACCTGCCAAAGTGGTAATTCTTGGTGCTGATGGAATACCTCAACCAGATTGGGTATACAAAACAGTAAGTGCCCAAGATGCCCACTATGAATCTGGATATGGGAAAATGAGTGATAAACAGAACTCAATTAAACGAGCTACTGTAGAAGCTAAGAACAAGATTGCTGCTTGGGTAAGTACCTCTGTGAAAGAAGTAGTAGTTACCTATGTAAACGATGCTGGCACTGGTGAGAACAGACAAGCAATGGATGCAATGGAATCAATTAGTCAACAAGTTGCTGAGGCAACCCTTTCTGGAGTTTCAACTGAAGAGATGTGGGTTGATGCTGAAGGTGGAGTGTGGGTTCTTTGTTCAATTCCACTTGCTAACATTGAGAAAAGTTTTGAACCTGCAGCTGAAGCTGTAGCCGAAGCGTTTGTTGAAAGTGACGCAGCAGCAGCTGCGAATGCGAAGATGAAAGATGCGTTTGCTAACTTACTAAAAGGTAGTAATCTTTAATGACTAAATGGTGGCCTATCCTCATACTCATCCTCTCTCTTATTGGGTGTTCTACTTCTGTTGGAGTCCTTGAGAGAAATGAATATGAGGGGCCTCTGTCGTTACTAGATATCACTCAGTATCCATCAAATGTGTATGTAGGCCTCTCTGGCCCCTATTCAACAAAAGAGAAAATGGTAGAGGTGGCTCTTATGAGCTGTGCTAAAGGAATCCTTTTAGAGGAGGCCTTAGCCTTAGATAGTCGCTTTGTTATGAGAGAGGATTCTGATAAAGGGCTCACTTCATTTGCTTTAAAAGAACACGCCTATTATGATGATACCTCACTCGCTAAAGTAATAGAGGAACTCACTATCATCTCTATTACCTTTGAAAAAGATGCAGGCGCTATAGTATGTGCTGAGTATGGAAAAAAAGAGAAGAATAGTAGAGCTTTGAAAGTTACACTCGATTCATTTGGAAAACCTACTTGGTTAAAGAACTATCCTACTAAAGAGGGATATCTGTTTGGTGTGGGCAATAGTAGATCGTATTACTACCTTAATGATTCATTAGAGGCTTCTGACTTTGCTGCAGCTCAAAATATCTTAGACCTTTACAGTGAACATTTGTTTTCTACCTCTATAGAGACAAACCGTGTGGGAAGTGAGAATAGTATGGATCGTGCCGTTTATCAAGCACAACGGGGATTATTACAAGGTTTTAGGATAGTAGACCGATATTATGATAAAGAAGAAGATACCTATTGGTCTCTTGCTTCTATAAGAGAATAAGAAGGAATGATATGAAGAAGTTATCAATTATTACAGTTATTATACTTGTGTTAGTCTCACTGATGAGCTGTGCGACTACTAAGCCAAATGCTGATGGGTCTCCATATTGGACCACATCTACCCCTAAGAGTACCCGAACTCTCCACTATGAAGTTGGCTCTGCTAAACAATCTACTGCTCAGTTAAGCCTTTTAAGGGCTGAGTCTGCTGCAAAAGATGCTATTGGAAGATGGGCTTCTACGAATGTGGAGAGCGCTATTGTTACCTTTATTGAAGAAGCAGGAGAGACTCTAAGAAACCAGCAGAGCCTTGAAGTTTTACAGAATCTAAGTGTTCAAACAGTAAATATTGCCCTTAAAGGGGTGAGTGTTGTAGAGCGCTATACTGCACCAGATGGAACCGTGTGGGTCCTCTCTTCATATCCTGTAAAGAACCTTAAAGATGCCTATAAACAACAGACTCTTGCCTTAAAACAGAAGTTAGAGATGGCTGAAGAGAAGATAGAATTGATGAGTAACTTTTTAGAAAGCCAATTAGAAAAAGAAATATCTGAATAAAAAAGGGTATAAAAAAGGTAGTTCTTGCTATTAGAACTACCTAAGGTGCCGATCGGATTCGAACCGATGCATAGAGGTTTTGCAGACCTGTCCCTTACCACTTGGGTACGGCACCATTTCAATAGGGAAGATACCACAAAAACACATCACAGTGCAACCCCATTATTATATATCATCATATTAAAGATAAGTTCAGTCTCTTAATATATGATTGTTTATCTATTAAACAATAGCGAAAGTTCATTGACAATTGAAAAAACATTCATTATGATTCAAAAAGATTCATATTAAGGTGGTGAGAATAGGATGAGTGTCATACCAGCTGATCGACAAAGACAGATTATTGATATCATTAATCGAGATCAGGTTGTACAAGTACACGAACTTAGCACCCTTTTTGAAGTAAGTGAATTAACTATTAGAAGAGACTTAGATCATTTAGCAAAAAGTGGATTAGTTGAAAGAACTCACGGAGGGGCAACTGTAAGGAGAACTCTTCCAATAGAGCCTGCTTTCGCAGAAAAATCATTAGAACAGAGAGAAGAAAAAATACTTATCGCTCATAAAGCTGCTTCCTATATCAATGATGGAGATACGGTCTTTATTAATAGTGGTTCTACTACCTATGAGGTGATAAAAGCATTAAAAGATAAACAAATAACTATAGTCACCAATAACATAGATGCAACACGGGTGTTACATGAAGGGGCTCTGTTCTCCCTTATTCTCCTTGGTGGAGTCTATAGGATGCGAAGTCATTCTGTTTCAGGGGCCTTTTCAAGTTCAGTAGTTAATCAAGTCTATGCTAATAAAGCAATCATTGGAGTTGATGGGTGTAGTGTCGCCTCTGGTCTAACGACCCCTGTTATTGAAGAGGCACAAACAACTAGACAGATGATTGAACGTACTGTAGGACCGGTAATAGTAGTTGCAACAGGTAATAAAATTGGGGTTGTCTCGAACTATGTAACAGTTGGTATCGATGAAATCGATATACTTATCACCGACGTAGGTGGAAAAAAGATGCTTTCGATGAAAGAATTTAATGAGAAAGAGATAGAATTAGTAATTGCTACTTAAGCAAAACAAAATGGAGGACTTACATGTCATACGCTGATGCTTACAAAGATTGTGCTTGGATGGATTTTGAAACATTAGAAAAATTCATGATAGATTCATTAATGGCCGTTGGCATTAATGAAACGGATGCAAAGATTATTGGGGATGTCTTAATAGAGAGTGATAAGAGGGGCATTGATTCTCATGGAATAGGTCGATTAAAACCAATTTATATTGATCGAATTAATATCGGAATAATGGATCCTGTCACCAACATTGAAGTTCTTAAAGATGATATGAGTACTGCAGTTCTTGATGGGCATAATGGAATGGGCCACGTTGTTGGTAAAAAAGCAATGGAAATGGCTATTGAAAAGGCTAAGAAGTATGGTACTGGAATGGTTGCTGTAAGAAATAGTAACCACTATGGAATTGCTGGTTACTTTGCAACTATGGCGACCGATGCTGGTATGATTGGTATCACAGGAACTAATGCAAGGCCTTCTATAGCACCAACTTTTGGTGTTGAAAACATGATGGGTACAAACCCCCTCACCTTCGGTATTCCTACTGATGATCCATTTCCATTTGTATTAGACTGTGCAACAAGTGTTACCCAACGTGGTAAGATTGAAGTCTATGGAAGGGCTGGGAAGGAACTTCCTCCAGGGTGGGTAATTGGACATGATGGGTCAACTCGTACCGATACACAACAAGTCTTAAAAGATCTTACCACAGGACAAGCAGCCCTTACTCCTTTAGGGGGAATTGGCGATCAAACTGGTGGGTATAAAGGGTTTGGGTATGCAATGGTAGTAGAAATTCTTTCGGCTGCATTACAAGATGGAGCTTTTATGAAGGAACTCAATGGGTTTGATGAAAACCACAAACCAATACCATATCCATTAGGGCATTTCTTTATTGCAATCGACCCTGCCCGTTTTATGGGTCTTGAAGTCTTTAAACGAGTTGCTGGAACTATTTGTCGACAAATTAGAGAATCAGAAAAAGCTCCTGGTGAAGATAGAATCTATACTGCTGGAGAAAAAGAGTATGAAGCATTCCAATACAGATCTAAACATGGATGTCCTGTCCCTCCTAGTTTACAAAAAATGATGATTGAGCTTCGCGATACATATAAATTAAATTATTCATTCAATTTCGAGAAGAAATAAGGAGTTTATTACCATGGATGTGTTAAAAGAAAAAGCATTACGCTACCATTGTCTTGATGGAAAGCCTGGAAAAGTATCTGTTGTACCAACTAAACCGTGTGCAACAGCCGATGATTTATCTCTTGCTTATACCCCGGGTGTAGCAAAACCTGTACTCGAAATTGCTGAAAATCCAGAAGCAGCCTATACATATACCTCAAAGGGAAACTTGGTTGCAGTCATTTCTAATGGAACTGCGATTCTTGGGTTAGGAGATAAAGGACCTCTTGCTTCAAAACCAGTTATGGAAGGCAAAGGAGTCTTATTTAAAAGATTTGCTGATATCGACGTATTCGATATAGAATTAAATGAGAGAGATCCTAAAAAGATAATTGAAATGGTTAAAGCTATGGAGCCTACCTTTGGGGGAGTAAACCTTGAAGATATAAAAGGGCCTGAATGTTTTGAAATAGAACAAGAGTTGATTAAGATATGCAACATCCCTATCTTCCATGATGATCAACATGGTACTGCAATTATTAGCACCGCAGGACTTATGAATGCTGCTGAAATTGTTGGAAAGAAGTTAAGTGAACTTAAGGTAGTTGTTAATGGGGCAGGAGCGGCAGGAATATCTTGTGCAAAAATGTTTGTTGCAGCAGGTGTCGATATTAATAATATTATAATGCTCGATAGCAAAGGGGTTATCTACAAGGGACGAAAAGAGACAATGACTAAAGAAAAGTTAGAGTTCGCCCGTGAAACCACGATGCGCACTTTAGAAGAAGCAATGGTAGGAGCTGATGTCTTTATGGGTCTTAGCGTTGCTGACTGTGTTACTCCTGATATGCTTAAATCAATGGCTAAAGACCCTGTTGTGTTTGCAATGAGTAATCCAAACCCTGAAATTTCTTATGAATTAGCTGTTGCTTCTCGTAGTGACTTAATTATGGCAACAGGACGAAGTGATTATCCTAACCAAATTAACAACGTACTAGGTTTCCCATTCATCTTTAGAGGTGCCCTTGATGTAAGAGCTTCTACGATTACAGAAGGGATGAAAATGGCAGCAGCAAAAGCACTTGCTGAGCTTGCAAAAAAAGAAGTTCCTGAAATAGTAAGTAAAGCATATGGTGGAAGAAAATTCTCCTTTGGAAGAGACTATATTGTCCCTAAACCATTTGATCCAAGGGTAATTAGTTATGAAGCTGTTGCTGTAGCAAAAGCTGCCTGTGAAGAGGGTGTTGCTAAAACTCCAATCACTGATTGGGTTGCTTATGAGAAATCTTTAGTAGAAAGAATGGCCCCTTACTGGGTATAAAAGAAATGAGCCACTCCAAACGGGGTGGCTTAATTATTACTTCTCTATATTCCAATTCTCTTTTAATTGCTCTTTTGCATTATTTAACGTTTGCTGAAATTGAGTAGATAACTGATTGTAGTTTTTTTGGAGAAACCCAATAAATTCTGGGTCTTGCTCCATTGATGAGTACGTTGCTCTTCCATATTGAGCTTCCATTTGTTGCTTCTTTTGATCAAATAAAGGTTTATATTGAGCTCTTGCCCTTTCGAGAAGATTATCCCTTGAATCGAGATATTTTCCCATGAAGGTTCCTATTTGACTCAATAGTTCAACAGATTCACCCTCTTCTTTATCTATTAAAGCAGCAATATGTTGCATTTTCACAACTCTCTCTTGGTAATCATCTCCTTGAGGGAGGGCAATATTTGCAAGAACCGTAAGGGCTAATCCCTTTTTTATGAGAGGTTTTTCAATTTCACTCTTCTTCTCAAAATTAGATTCGAGTGTTGAAAGAAGGGCATCAAGCTCTCCTAAATAGGCTCCAGCCATTCTCCTTCCTTCATCAATCAAATTATCTCTTCTAATCTTATCTGTATCTATTTCAATGTTTTCTGTTTTCTCTAACGCTATTTCCCAGGCAGATTTTAACAATGACATCTTTAATTCTCCTTAACAACATACTTCACTCATTAAGATAACAGCCAATAGGTAAACAGACAAGGGAGAGTGGACGTAAAAGGGTATTTTGAGTAGTCTATATCATATGAAATTAACTAAGACTTTATTCCTAAGTGAACCCTATAGAAAAGAATTAGATGTGACTATCATTGATATAAAAGAGCACAAGAAGCACAAAGCTCTTATACTAGATTCTACTATCTTTTATCCTGAAGGGGGTGGCCCTGAGGGAGATAGGGGCTTTATTGACGAAACATATATTGTTAATACAATCCATGGTGATGAAGGAGAGATTCTTCATGTAGTGGATCCTTCTTGTTCGTTAGAAATAGGAACTACGCATCACCTTAGATTAGATTGGGCCCATCGTTATCACTACATGGTGCAACATACTGCTCAGCACCTTATTAGTGGAATCCTTTTTACCTCTTTTGGCATTGATACCCTCTCTGTTCACTTAAGTGATACCTACATCGCAATAGAAACAGGAGAACCAGTCATAGATCAAGAGACTCTTTATCATATAGAAGATGAAGTAAACAGGGCAATAATTACAGGGGGGGCTACTCATACTAAGATAGTGAGTCAAGAAGATGTTCCCATTCTCAACCTGAGACGAAGTGTGAAAGTTGAAACGGATGTAAGAATTGTTTCTATAGAAGGGTATGATGAAATAGCCTGTGGTGGAGTCCATGTAGACAATATTAGTGAACTTAATCGAGTGATGTATCTGATGAGTGAATCTATTAGAGGGCATGTTCGCCTCTTTTTCCTCGTCTCTGATATTGCGAAAGAAGAGATGCGGGGATACAAAGAAGTCGTTGATGAAATGAAAAATACTCTTTCTGTTCCTAGAGAGAGAATTATAGAACGAGTCAAAGAGAATCAACTTGAAATCGTCTCATTAAGAAGAGAAGTTCATCTGTATCAACAATCGATTATTGAACAAACACTTTCATCTTACATGAAAGGAAAAGAGACTCCTATTGTTATGATGGATGTAAGTGAATATTCATTTGATGCCCTCAAAGTTCTCTCACACATCCTACTCGATGTCCCAAAGATTGTGCTATGTGCGATTAAAGAGCGGGATAAAGAGAATATGAATTACCTTATTTGCATTAAAGGGATAGAACATGAACAAGAGCTCTATGGTGAAATAAAACTGAAAGTATTACAATCTATTAAAGCAAAGGGGGGAGGAAAAGCTCCTCTCTGGCAAGGCATAGCACATAATAATAAAGAGATATTACGTGAAGTAGAAAAGGTGTGTAATCGAGTAATATATGGATAAAAACTCTTTAAAGAAGTTTACTACTTCTTCTTATTTTAAGCTTGATGGAAGTATTGATTGGAAGAATATCGTTAAAAAGGCGATTGTCCTTATCTCTGTATTTCTCTTATTCTTTATATTGCTGTTTTTTTTCTTGAAGCCTCAAATGCAATTTCTTGCAATGTGGATTACTGAGACCCTAGGGTATCAGGGGGTGTTTTTATACACCCTTATTGTCGATATGTTCATCCTACCACTTACCGTAGATTTAATATTTCCTTTTGTTACTCACTACAATACAGTTGAAGTCTTATTTGTAATTTCGATTGCTTCGGCCATTGGTGGTATGGGGGGGTATTTAATAGGAAGATTATTAGGGCATTTAAAAATTATAAGGATATTTACTTCAGGATTTACCCACGATGGCGAGCATCTTATTAGAAAATATGGGGTATGGGCGGTAGTTATTGCAGCTATTACTCCAATCCCCTTTTCAACAATATGTTGGATGAGTGGAATGGTTAAAGTCCCTTTTTGGTATGTAGCACTTGCAACTCTCGCCCGCTTTCCCAGGATGATTCTTTACTACGCAGCGGTACAAGCTGGTCTTATGATAATTCTTTAATTTTATCGTTAATCTTATTAGAAAGAGCTTTTGCCCTTAGGGGAGCATCTCCTACATAGTCTTTTGCATCAAGGAGAGAGATAATAGTTTTTGCATCAAGAAAGGAAAGAATTTCTTTATCAGTAGTCATTAATTCTAAAAGGGGATTAGCTTTCCCACTTTGAACCTCACTCCAAGCTGTAAGAGAGTGTTCTCTAATTCTTTCATGCATTACTTGTCTATCTGCCCCTTTTTTTCCTAGTGCCATAAGAACTTTCTCTGTTGCAGCGAAAGGACCATAGGTATCGAGGTTTCGTTTGATAGTGGAGTAGTGAAAATTAAGTCCACTTATAAGTTTTATTGAGGTTTGTAATACTTCATCACACGTAAGAAATAGTTCTGGAATTACTATCCTTCTATTAGCTGAGTCATCAAGAGTCCTCTCTAACATCATAGAGGCACTATTGTTCCAAAGAACCTCTACTTGAGAAGAGGCATAGCGGCAAAGAGAATCTATTTTTTCACTATTAATAGGATTTCTTTTAAAAGGCATTGCAGAAGAGCCTACTTGCTTAGAGGCAAATGGTTCACTCCACTCTCCAATAGGAGGGCTCATGAGGAGTCTGATATCGAGGGCTGCTTTGGAAAGTGTTGCACATAATGAAGAGAGAACTGTTCCTATACGGTAATCTTGCTTTCGTGTATACACTTGGGTAGCTACATCAAAAGATTCAAGGCCAATTTCGTTCATTACATATGTTTCAAATTCAAGAGAACTCATCGAAGAGCCTTCTAACAGTGCCATATAGGAAGCACTTGTTCCGACAGCCCCTTTAATCCCTTTTCCTTTTAATCGTAATGAAAGAGCCCTTATATCTTCTAGGTCATCAAGTAAATCTTGTCCAATTTGGCTTAATCGATACCCTATGGTAGTGGGCTCAGCGGGTTGTATATGGGTGAATGCCATACAAGAAGTCTCACTTTCTTCCATTATTCTCTTACTAAGAATTGATAGGAGAGAAAGAAGAGACTTTTCTATAAGAGAGAGAGCTTGTTTTTGCCGTATCACATCCATGTTATCTAACACATCCATACTCGTAGCACCTAGGTGGATTATCTTTCCACCAATGGTGCATTGCTCTGCATATGTTTTGATTTCAGCCATGAGGTCGTGATGTATCTCTTTCTCTATTTCACTAGCACGGTCTATGTCAATATCATCTTTATGGGCAATAAGGTCTTCTACTTGAGAGAGTGATACTAAGTTTGCCTTCATCTGTCCCTTAGCGATTGCTATCCAGATAGTTCGTAAGAGTTTCCTTTTATGAACTTCACTATAGATACTTCGCATCTCTAGAGTTCCATAGCGCCAGGTGAAGGGGGAGATGAAAGAGGTATGATCAAAATTAGCACTCATCATATAATCCTTAACGTATAATAATTTGGTCACGCTCTGGCCCTACTGAAATAAATTTCACAGGGGCACCGGTGAGCTCACCAAGACGATTAATATAAGCTTGGGCTTTTGGTGGGAGTTCTTCCCAAGTTCGTGCGTTTTCGGTACTTGTGAGCCACCCTTCCCACTCTTCATATACTGGGATGGCCCTTTCTTGACCAGCTGTATCAGGAAGATCTGTTACCAATTCTCCATCTACCATATAGCCAGTACATACTTTCAATGTTTCAAAAGAGTCGAGGATGTCGAGTTTTGTTACAGCAAGGGAGGTAAATCCATTCACCCAGCAACTAAAAGAAGCTGCTACTGCATCAAACCAACCACATCTTCTAGGTCGCCCTGTTGTTGCTCCAAATTCTGATCCAACTGTTCGTAGTTTCTCTCCATCAGCGTCGAGTAATTCTGTTGGAAATGGGCCACCACCAACTGAAGTTGAATAGACTTTGAGTACCCCTAAGATTTCATCAATACGTCTTGGAGAAATTCCAGCACCATTTGAAGCGCCACCAGCTGTTGGGTTACTGCTTGTAGTATATGGGTAAATCCCCCAATCGAGGTCTCTCATAATACCAAGTTGTCCTTCGAGGACGACATTTTTTTTAGAAAGAATTGCTTTTTTTACAAGAGGGAGAGTGTCGATAATTTTCTCACCATAACGATCTCTCCACTTACTGCAAAGATTCATCAAATCTTCAATAGTTACTTCTTCAATACCGTAGTAGCTTAGTTGCCTATTTTTTTGGGGGAGCATCATTTCTAAGCGAACCCTTAATCTTTCTGGGTCTAAAATGTCTGCTGCTCTAATACCAACCCTGTTTGCTTTGTCGCTATAACAAGGGCCAATACCTCTTTTAGTAGTACCAACTGCCCAACCACTTTTCTTACTTGCCTCTTCAGCTCCATCTAATAAACAGTGAAAGGGGAGGATAAGGTGAGCTCTGCGATCAATAAAAAGATTATCGACAGATACACCAGCCGCTTTAACTGTGTCGAGTTCTACACTCATCGTGTCAAAATTTACTACAGTTCCAGCTCCAACTATGCATACAGTTTTTGGATTAAAGATTCCAGAAGGAACTATATGGAGGGCAAATTTACCTTTGTCATTAATAACAGTATGTCCTGCATTGTCGCCACCTTGAAAGCGAATAACCATTTCAGCTTTTTGTGCTAAATAGTCAACAACACGACCTTTTCCTTCATCACCCCACTGGGCTCCTACAATTGCTGTTACACTCATTCTTTACTCCTTCCCCGCTTTGGCATATTCTGTGAGCATTAATTGCTCATTTCTATCATGATCGGTAATGTCATCGGCATCCCATGGGTATTTAATCCAAAGGTCATCAATTTCAATCCCTGCAAAATACCGAGTTATCTCTTTTGGAAATTCTGCATCCTTTGCTTTCTTTTTATTATGTAACACTAAAACCGCTATCTCTTTTGGGTCATTAGTAAGTAACTCTCTTACACAATAGCTTAAGGTAGCCCGAGTGTCATCAACTTCATCAATTAATAAGACCTTCTTTCCTTTAAGTTGTTTTTCTGTTTGATCAATCCATTGAATTTTCTGGGGATGTGTTGTGTGTTTTTGATCTAAATTGTAATACGAAATTCCAACTGCCAAAATTGGGCGGTTAATAAAGGTTTTCATTATTCGTGCAGGAATAAAACCACCAGAACCAATTGCAACAATTACATCTGGATCAAACCCAGAGGCCATAAGGCGGTGAGCAAGTGATTTCACGAGCTTGTGGATAGAATTATATCCAACGTAATACTTGTCGTCCATTTTGTTTCCTTTTGAAATTAATCAATCAATGACAGGAATCATCTCGGCAATGTATGGAAGGGTCCGATATTTCCCTGCATAATCGAGTCCATATCCTACAACCCATACATCAGGGATTTGAAAGCCAATGTAGTCAAGTTCAACATCAACTTTTCTTCTGTCTGGTTTGTCTAGAAGTACTGCTGTTTTTAAGGAAGCAACATTTCGGCTAATAAAGTTTCGGCATAAATAATCGAGGGTAAAACCACTATCGAGGATATCTTCAATTATCATGACATGCTTTCCTGCTAAATTCTCTCTCGTGTCCATAATCATACGAACGTTTCCATTAGAATTTGAAGTATTTCCATAACTCGATAAAGAGATGAAATCAACTTGATGTGGAATATCTAATTTACGGCAGAGGTCGGCAAGAAAAATGAATGAACCCTTTAGAACACCAACAAGAATAAGTTTCCCATTAATATTGGCATAATCAGTATTAATTTGCCTTGCTAGTTCGTTGACCCTTCTGGCTATTGTATCAGCATCGATAAGAACACGCACCAATTCGCTGGTGAGAGGCGGAATTGCAATTGATGGCATAGCATCTCCTTGATAAAAAGTAGAACCTTTTATGGTAATTGGATAACAGAAAAGGGAGGCCCCTGTCAAGCCAAACGGGCATTTGTTATTACATTTACCCCTTTTATAGAGCCTAAGTCTTATTCGTTAAACAATTTCTTTATATAAAAAAGAGAGATTATGTTTACACATATTCTTCTCATTTACTCTTAGATGAAAGGCTCATATTCTGAAGAGCGTCAATAGCTTCAATTACGTTCGTATATACTTTTTTTGTAGTAAGAGTTTCGATAAGATTAAATCGTTCGCAGAGTTCTAATACATCTGGCTGCAAGGCACAGAGGAATACTTTCACCTTTTTTTTCTTAAAAGAGGTAATTGCAGTCTGTAAAGCTATAATTGTCGAATAATCAATTAATGGCACTCCCCTTAGTGAGATGATAAGGGGGCCTTTTGTATCAAACTCAGCTAAAGCATCTTCAAAAGCTACTCTTGTTCCAAAGAAGAGAGGGCCAGATATGTACATAACTTGAGCATTAGAGTGTTCTTTATCAATAATGTGTCCTTCAACACCTTTTGTATCAATTGGGGTATATGAGTAAGTAATTTTGCTACTTTTAAGGAAAAACATCAGTATTGAAAAACTCACTCCTAAAAGGATTGCTATAGTGAGGTCAAAGACTACTGTTGTACTTAATGTAATAACAAATTGAGCAATAGAGGTTTTGCTTTTATGGGAAAACATCTCTTTAATACTAGTCCAGTCATTCATCCTAATTGCAGTAACGACGAGGATACTAGAAAGGGCAACTAAGGGAACTTTAGACATGAGGGGGGCTAAGAATAAAACAATAAAGAGTAAAACTACACCATGAATAATGCTAGTTAAGCGCGTAATTCCACCATTGGAAATAGCTACACTTGTTCGAGCAATAGCAGCAGTAGACGGAATTCCCCCTAAAAAGGGGAGGAGGGTATTCACAATACCTTGTGCATAGAGTTCTTGCCCTACATTACTTTTTTCATTCTTCATCACCTCTCCACTAACTAGGCATAGGAGTGTCTCAACCATACCAAGGGCTGCAATACTTAAGGCACTTGGAAGGATTTTTGAGATGAGAGTGAGGTCAATAGAAGAGATTTTTAGTCTAAAAGGGAGGAGGAGAGATTGAGGAATTTCTCCAACAAGGGTAAGGGGAATTTTGAATACAGAAGATGCTAATAAAGCAAGGATGAGAACTATCATACTTCCAGGAATTTTCTTTCCCCATTTCTTAGGCCAAATAAACATAATTAAAATGAGGATAATAGTAGTAAGAAAAGAGGTGTAGTTAATAGGAAATCCGAGTCTCCCATAGGAAATAAATCGTTCAAGTAATGTAAGGCCTTCACTATGAACACCAAAAATAGTATCAATTTGGCCACCAATGATAACAACAGCTATTCCACTCGTAAAACCAGTAACAACCGCACTAGGAATTATTGTTACAATTTTTCCCATTTTAAAAATAGCAGCAATAGTGAGGAATATTCCTGAAAGGAATCCTGCGACAAAGACTCCCTCTAATCCATATACATAACTAATTGGCAATAATATTGCCGCCATCGCCCCAGTTGGACCGCTTATTTGGAATGAAGACCCTCCTAAGAATCCAATAAAAATACCAGCAAATATTGCAGTAATCATTCCACTTGAGGGGGGAACTCCAGAGGCAATTGAAAAGGCTAGGGCTAAGGGAAGGGCAACAAGAGCAACAATTAATCCACTAACTGTATCACTTCTTAAAGTGGAAAGGTTGTAGCCTTTAAACTCTTGTCTGAGGATTGGAATTAAAGGGATGTGTATCATATAAACTCCGAAAAAGGATGATATGAGAGGTATATCACCTTACATGGAACTCAACAAGAGATATAGCGGGTGAAAAGGGTAAAAAACTATCCTCTAATTGACTTTACTGTGAGGCTAATTATATAATTGAAATAACGGTTAGTCACGACTTCCTTCCATATTGCTATTGCGATAGAGTCTGACAGTTAGCTCACTAGAAAAATGAGTTAAGGGGGGAAGATTGTGTTTATAGAGAAATCTCTTTCATCATACAAAGAAAATATATTCCACGCTATGAAAGATGACTGGTTTTTAATAACTGTAACCTCTCCATCTGAAGTGAATATGATGACAGCTGCTTGGGGAAGTATAGGAGTGATGTGGAATAAACCCATATTCAATATTGTGGTGAGAAATACACGCTATACATATCAATTATTAGAAAAAGCAGATTCATTTACCTGTTCGTTCTTTTCATCTGATTATAGTGAGCAACTCACCTATTGTGGGCGCCATAGTGGAAGAGATGTTAATAAAGCAAAAGAGACGGGACTTACTCCTATAGAGATTGACGGTAACACTTCTTCAAAGGTCTTCACATTCGAGCAAGCACATACTGCTTTTTGTTGCAATATTGCCAGCATTACCCCTATTCAACCAGAGCACTTTGTTGACAGCTCTATTGAAAAACACTACTTGAGTAAAGATTACCACACGATGTTTACAGGATATATTACACGCCTATTAATTAATGAAGAAAAAGAGGTCTAACATTGGCTTTTATATTTGATAAAGAAAAAGGAATTGAAGTCCTTACCCTTATGATACGTTCTCGTGTATTTGAACAAAAGATTGAAGAGTTGTTTACCCTCCATAAAATGCATGGGACAACTCATCTTGCGATAGGGCAAGAAGCAGTACACGCTGGAGTTGCTTTAGGAATTGAACAAAAAGATTGGATAGTAACGACCCATCGATGTCACGGGCATACCCTAGCAAAAGGCTCTTCTCTTGATAAGATGATTGCGGAATTCTTTGGTGATAAAAGAGGTCTTTCAAAAGGTCTTGGAGGCTCGATGCACCTTATCGATATGGAACACCATAATGCAGGCTCTAGCGCAGTTGTTGCTAGTGGTGTAGCAATTGCTACAGGGATGGCCCTTCAACTTAAAAGAATGAAGAGTGATAACATCGTTGTCGCTTTCTTTGGTGATGGAGCGAGTAATAGGGGGGTCATTCATGAAGCAATGAACATGGCTTCAATTTGGAATCTTCCTGTTCTTTTTTTATGTGAACACAATATGTATGGAATGAGTAGTAGTGCTGATAAAATGATCTCAGTTCCTTCTATTGCCCTTCGAGGAGATTCCTATTCCATAAAGAGTGAAAGTATCGACGGTAACGATGTTGAACTTGTCTATGACAGAGTGAAATCAATTACTGAAAATATTAAAAAAGAGGGACGCCCATATCTCCTAGAGACCCTTACTTATCGTTTTAGTGGACACTCAAAAAATGATAAATTTTTATATAGAACTCGAGAAGAAGAGAATGTGTGGAAATTAAAAGATCCAATTGATGTCTTTAGTGACCGTCTCATTTCAAGAGGGATAATTAGTGGCTCTGAAATTGAAGCAATTATAACATCAGAAAAAGAAACGATAGAGAAGATTGCAAACATTTACCTTAATGATCATCAAGAACTAACATTAGAAGAGGCAATGGAGTTTGTCTATTATAAAGAAGAGGCTACACTTTGAAAAGAATCACATATCGAGAAGCAATACGAGAAGCGATGACTGAAGAGATGGCTCGAGATGAGAATGTTGTCCTCATCGGTGAAGATGTTGGCTGTTATGGGGGATGCTTTACCGTCACAAGTGGACTAATTGAACGCTTTGGAGAGAGACAAGTCATTGAAACCCCCGTCTCTGAAGAGGGCTTAGTAGGCCTCTCAGTAGGGGCAGCTATTATGGGAATGCGACCAATTGTTGAAATTATGTATGGGGATTTCTCAACACTCGCAAGTGACCCCCTTATTAATCACGCAGCAAAGACCCGATTTATGTCGGGAGGGACACAAAGTGTTCCATTAGTCTATAGAACCCCGATGGGTAGTGGCACAGGTGCTGCAGCTCAACACACCCAAAATCTTGAGTCCCTTTTTACTAATATTCCAGGATTAACAGTTGTGTATCCAGCGACACCTTCTGATGCAAAAGGGTTAATGAAAAGTGCCATACGAAGTAATGACCCTATCATATTTTTAGAACATAAAAATTATGGAGAGCAAGGATTAGTCCCAGAAGGGGAACACTTAATAGAAATAGGAAAAGCTGATATAAAAAGAAAAGGGGAAGATGTTACCATTATTACCTATGGCAAAGCCCTCTTTAGTGCCCTTATTGCAGCTCAAACATTAGAAGATGATGAAATTTCTGCCGAAGTGATAGACCTTAGAACCCTGCGTCCTCTTGATACTCAAACTATATTCACTTCGGTTCAAAAGACAGGAAAAGTAGTAATTCTTCATGAAGCACCATTGTTTGGAGGTTTTAGTGGTGAAATAGTAGCATCTATTGTAGAAGATCCTACAACATTTGCTTCTCTTAGGTCTCCTGTTATTAGAATCGGAGGTAAAGAGATGCCCTCTCCCTTTAATAAGAACCTTGAAGCTAAGTTAGTTCCTCAAGGCTCAGATATTGTAGAGAGTGTCCTTTCTCTCTTTTCTTTAGGCGTGTAAGAAAGAGCGAGTGTGAGTAAAGACCATTGCAATTCCTAAAGTATCGCATGCATCAATTACTTCATTATCTCGTATTGACCCACCTGGTTGGATAATAGCTTTGATGTTTTTTCCTTCAAGGATTTCAATACTGTCTTTAAATGGGAAAAATGCATCTGAAGCGAGTACTAAAGCCTCTTTTTGACCACTTTTTCTTAAAGCAATATCGGTTGCATCAACTCGAGAAACTTGGCCTCCTCCAATACCACATGTGGTGTGGTTATAAGAGATAACTATTGCATTCGATTTTACATGTTTGACAACATTCCAAGCAAAGAGAAGCTCTTCCATCTCTTTTGTACTTACTTTCGTTTTTGTTACACACTCTACATCTTTTTCTGTTATCTCTTTAGCATCTTTAGTTTGTAGAAGTAAGTCACTACCAATAAAGCGTCCACTAAGAATTTCTTTTGGTTTTGTGATTTTTGAGAGTTGTAACACCCTGAGATTTTTCTTTTTCTTAAGAATTTCTAATGCCTGTGGGCTAAAAGATGGAGCTACGAGAACTTCTATAAATAGCTTAGATATATAAGAGGCCATTTCCTCATCAAATAGGGCGTTTATAGCAATGATTGAACCAAAGGCACTTAATGAATCGGCTTCATATGCTTGCTTAAGGGCAACAAGAGGTGAAGGGTTTGAACTTACTCCACAAGGAGTGCCGTGTTTTACTACAACACAGGTAGGTTCATTAAACTCTCTTAGCGTTTCAATTGCCCCCTGAGTGTCACTCAGGTTGTTAAAAGAAAGATGTTTTCCTTGTAGCTGTGGTGCATCTAATAGACTCATCTCATCTTTCTTATGAGGAGCTAAAGAGGCTCTATAGACAGCAGCTTTTTGGTGAGGATTCTCTCCATAGCGTAGAGAGCCATCTTCGTTATCACTATTAAATAAGGAAAACCCCAATGAGAGTTCTTTCGGGAAAGGAGAATCTTCTAGATAACTTTGAATAAGGGCATCATAGCGGGCAGTATGACTAAAAGCAACAGAAGCCGCTTCTCTTCTCGTGTTGTATGAAATAAGAGAATTTATAGAAAATTCATCCATAATAGGGCTATATTGGTCTACACTCGTGACAACAAGGACATCATTAAAGTTTTTGGCAGCAGAGCGAATCATCGTAGGGCCCCCTATGTCGATGTTCTCAATTGCCTCTTCTAAAGTTACGCCCTCTTTTTGGATTGTTTTTTCGAATGGGTATAAGTTACATACTACAAGGTCAATCCAATTAATACCGAGCTCATCTGCAACAGATGAATCAACATCTCTTCTGCCAAGGATTCCCCCCATAATGAATGGGTGCATTGTTTTTACCCTTCCATTCATTATTTCTGGAAAGGAGGTGATATCACTCACACTTTTTACAGGGATGTGGGAGCTTTTTAAGAGGGAATAGGTTCCCCCTGTTGAATAGATTTCCACCTTGTGAAGGGTGAGAAATTGAGCGAATTCAACGATGCCAGTTTTATCTGAAACAGATATAAGGGCCCTTTTAATTGAGATGCTTTTTTTATTCATACTCTTTGTGTATCATGTTTTGCCCCTATTGCGCTAGATATCCCCCTTTTATATTTTTTGACTTATCGTTACAATAGGGTCACCTTACGCAAGTAGGGTGATTTTGATTCATAGAGAGGCATCTACATATGGAACTTGATGTTCACAGCCTGCATCCACTAGAGATTAGGTTGCTAAGACACGTGTCCCCTGGAGAGATAATTACATCAGGGAGATTGATAGAAGAGCTTAACTACCAAGTAGGGCATTGTAATCAAGCTTTTAGTTGGTTACTGGCAAAAGGGTGTCTTCAAGAGAAAGAAAGGGTAACAACTTTATGGTATGAGATTACCGATTTAGGGAAATCTTTCCATGAGATAGGAACTCCTGAAGTGAGAATCCTGAACCTGTTAAACGAGCAAGGGCCACTATCTCTACCTGAGATAGCCACATCCCTCTCCCTTGAGAAAAGTGATATTGGTTCTGCCTTTGGTCAACTTAGTAAAGCAAAAATAGTGAAAATGGGAGAAGGTAACAAAGCTATTGTTATTGGCCAAGACCTTCCTGTAGAACTCACTATTGCTTCAACAGTTCTCTCTAAAGGGATAGAGAATCTTTTAAAAGAAGATGATCTAAGTGATGTAGAAAAACAATACCTAAAGAAAAATAGTAAAAAAAGAGTTGCAAGCGGGGTCCCTTTCAAGATCATTGAAAGAGAAGATATTTCATATACCCTCACAAAAGAGGGTGGTGAAGTAAAAGAAGCTCTCCTTAAAGCTCATATTACAGGGGAAGAACTTGGTTCTCTCACTTCATCTTTGTTACAAAGTGGAGAGTGGAAAAATCAAAGTTTTAGACCATATTCTCTTAATACACCACCAGCTCGTCTCATCATTGGAAGAAGAAATCCCTATGCTGCATACCTTCAATGGGTAAAAGATAAATTAGCTTCTCTTGGATTTGAAGAATTCGATGGCCCCCTTGTAGAGAATGAATTCTGGAATGGGGATGCTTTGTTTATGCCCCAATTCCATAGTGCAAGAGATATTCATGATGTTTATTATGTGAAAAATCCTTCTCACGCAAAGAAAATAGAAGAGCCTTATTTATCTCAAGTAGCAGCTACCCATGAAAATGGGTGGAATACAGGAAGTAGGGGATGGCGTTACTCTTTTGACCATGAATTCACTCGGCGTCAAGTAATGAGGTCTCAAGGGACAGTTCTTTCTGCTAAGACACTCCCTCACGCTTCAATTCCAGGCAAGTACTTTGGAGTAGCGAGGTGTTTTAGATACGACCAAGTAGATGCAACTCATGGAGCAGACTTTTATCAAACAGAAGGGATTGTTCTTGGTGAAGATGTAAACTTGAAGACTCTTTTAGGTCTCCTTAAGATGTTTGCTGAAGAAGTTGCTGGTGCTGAAGAAGTAAAATATGTTCCAGGATATTTCCCCTTTACTGAACCTAGTATCGAAGTGCATATCAAGCATCCAGTTCTTGGATGGTTTGAACTTGGTGGTAGTGGAATTTTTAGACCAGAGGTTACAAAGGCTCTTGGAATTGATGTTCCTGTTCTCGCTTGGGGACTCGGAATTGATAGAATGGCTCTTATGCACCTAGGGTTAAATGATTTAAGAGAACTCTTTACTCCAGAAATTGAGAACGTTCGCTTAAGGAGAGGTAGATAAATGCCAAAAATTGAAGTACATGAAGATTTGTTTAACTCATTAGTACACCATCCCTATAGTGATGAAGAACTTGAAGTAATTTTCCCTATAGCAAAAGCAGAATTAGATGGACACGATACACAAGAACACCTCTATAAAATAGAACTTAATGATACCAACCGACCAGATTTATGGTCTGCTAGTGGTGTAGCAAGGGCCCTTAATACCTATGAAAGTAAAAAAGTACCTAGCTATACCTTCTTTTCAACAAAGGATGAGACGAAAGACCACGAAGGAAGAGAATTAATTATTGACTCTTCAGTAAAAGTTGTTCGTCCCTTCTCTGTAGGATTCTCTGCAACAGGAAAGGTTATTGATAAAAACATCTTAGAGAACCTTATTCAAACTCAAGAAAAACTTTGTAATAACTTTGGACGAAAGAGAAAAAGTATTGCAATGGGAGTCTATAGAAGTGATCTTATTGCATTCCCTGTTCATTACAAAGGAGTTGACCCTGATACCAACTCATTTGTCCCTTTGCAAATGGATGAAAAACTCACCCTTAGAGAAATTACTGTTAAGCATCCTAAAGGATTAGAGTTTGGTCCAATTGTCCAAGATGCTCCTCTTTATCCCCTCTTAACTGATAATAATGGAGATGTGTTATCATTTCCCCCTGTTATTAATAGTGATCGTATCGGTGCTGTTGAAGAGGGAGATGAACATATCTTTTTTGAATTTAGTGGTACAGGATTAGATGATTTACTTCTTGCTGCTAGTATTGTTGCTTGTGATTGTGCTGACCTTGGTTTTACCATCTTACCAGTAAAGTGTATTCTTGGAGAAGAAAGTGAATATGGTAGTAGTATTACAGTTCCTTACTACTTCCAAAAAGAGGCAATCTGCCCCCTCTCTTTCTTACATAAAACTCTTGGAGAAACTTTAAGTGATGAAGCAATCACTATTGCATTAAAGAAAATGGGGATCTCATCAATTCTTAGTGATGGTAATGTTGTTATTAGAGTTCCTGAATACAGAAACGATTTCCTTCATCCTGTAGATATTGTAGAAGATGTGATGATTGGTCACTCATTAGCCCTTTTTAGCCCTGAATTACCAAAAGACTCAACTGTTGGTAGGCTCAGTCCTGCTGAAATTCTTAGCCGAAAAGTGAAAGATATTTGTATTGGCATGGGCTTTCAGGAGATGATGTATAATTATTTAGGTTCGAGAAAAGAGTATATTGATAACATGCATGTCAGTGGTGATGATTATATTCAAATAGCGAATCCAATGAGTGAAAACTATGAATATGTGAGGCCTTCAATTATTCCCTCTTTATTAGAGAGCGAAAGTATGAGTGCCCATGCAATTTATCCTCATCATATCTTTGAAGTGGGAAAAGTTGCCTATTTATGTGATAGTGATAACTCAGGGACAGTTACAAAGAACCATCTTGGGTTCCTTAGTGCTGCTGGAGAGATGGGGTTTAACCATTTAAATAGTTTTATAGCGACACTTTTCTACTATCTAAGAACTGAATATGTGATGAGTGAATTAATCGATAATCGCTTTATTCCAGGGAGATGTGGAAAATTGATAGTCGATGGAAAAGAAGTTGGTATCTTTGGTGAAATCCATCCTAGCGTGTTAGATTCTTGGAACATCACTATGCCTACAATTGCTTGTGAGATTGATTTAGATAGTTTTCTATAAAATAATAAACATTTTATTGTACAATGAAGGTTCCACTGATTGCACTACGCACTTCAGAAGGGACCTTTCTTGTTTGTACAATAGTAATAGGGATATGCTCTACGTTTAGTGGAATAAGATTCTTAGAAAAAATATAATCACTTCTAAGGGAGAGCCCTTGAATACGAAGAGTAGATTCTTTCTCTAATTGGTTTATATAGTGAGAAGTCATAAACGGATCAATAAAAGAATAATCAAAGAGGATGTCACTATCAAAAGGGTGGTAGAGCGAGGCAAAAACAAGAGTTGGAGTATCTGTTAAAGAGGTAAGGTATTCATTAAGTTGTTCACTCATATCTTCTTTTAAGGTCCAAGAATCAATTCTTTGTCCACTTAGTGCTTCATAATAATAAGAATTATCTCTTATATCGATGAGAGAAATAGCTATTGATTTATCTTCTGGTAAGGAGAATATGAGGTAAGGGTATTGAGTCTTTTTAAATGGAAGATTGGTTGCAAGAAGACTATTATGTGTGAGTTCAATATATTCAAAAGAGAGGGAGTCTTTTAGTTTCTCAAGGATAATATTTTCTCCCGTAAATGCAACGATATCTAAGTTCTCTTCGTTAATTCGTTTGGCAATGAGGGTGATATCACCCTCTATGACAAAGGAGGGAAGGGGGAGGAATGAGGCTGTTAAGAAACTCTTTTTTGTCTCCTCTTTTATTTCAATATTGGCTTCAGGCTCTTTTACATTTCCTACTGCTTTTCTCACTTTTGAAGGAATCGGTTTTATCTCTATTTTTGCATCTTCATATGTGTACGTTTGACATGATAGGAAGGAGAAGATTATCAGCGTGATGGCTAAGAGAAGAGAGGTTCTTTTTATTCTCATGCAAGGGTCTCTAGAAAATCACTTATTTCTTGTCCATGTGTTGCAACTGTAACTTTTGGATAGACTTTTATTAATTCTCCTTTAGTATCAAAAATAAAGGTGCTTCTTAATACTCCAAAATAGGTTTTTCCATACATAGACTTTTCTCCCCAAGCTCCAAGGTATTCTAATACTGAATGGTCCGGGTCACTTAGGAGTGAGAACGTGAGTTCATATTTGTCGATAAACTTCTGATGCGAAGAAGGGGAGTCGGGACTAATGCCCAACACAACACCATTTTTTGCTTTAATTTGTGGATGGGTATCTCGAAGAGAACACGCTTCGGTAGTACATCCTGGGGTGTTATCTTTTGGATAGGCATATAAGACAATATATGTCCCTTTGTAGGAAGAGAGATCTACTTTTTCTCCCTTTTCGTTTTCTAATATGATGTTTGGAATTTTTGAACCGATTTCTAACATAACTATTTCTCCTGCTATTCTTCGTTGAATAATGCTTTTAATCGCTTAATTGCTTCTTCTTTATTGCTATTAGCTTTACTTGCTTGGCCATCGTTTTGATTAATCATAAAACTTGGACAGAAGTTAGCCCTTTTTTTATCAAGAATATGTTCTTCAACCGCCTCTCGACATTCATGATAGGCACTTTCATCATAAAAACGGCAGTTTACACATACCTTAAGATGCTCTCCACAATGAGAACACACCGTTTGATACCCGATGGTCATATTTTCAGATATTTCACCTTTGCAAAAATAACAACTACTCATACAAGAGATTCTACCAATGAGAATTGGAAACGGCAAGTAAACTTTTTAGGTATTTGTATAATATAAGTCTGATATAGATAGATATTGAGAAATTTGGTAGTATTTAGGGCATAAAGGAGATGATTGTATGCCAACACTTTTTACAAAAATAATAAATAGAGAGATTCCATCTTCCATCCTCTATGAAGATTCTCTCTGCATTGCAATTTTAGATATTAATCCAGTAAATAAAGGACATGCTTTAGTAATCTCAAAAGAAGAGTATCCAACAACCCTGCAGTGCCCTGATGAAGTGTTGTCCCATCTTATTGGTATTTCGAAAAGATTTGACAAATTGATGAGAGAAAACCTTAAAGCAGAAGCAACTAATATCATTATTAATAATGGACCAGCGGCAGGGCAAGAGATAGCACATCTCCATATTCACATTATTCCTCGCTATGAGGGAGACCGTAAGAAGATGATCCTCAATAAAGAGAGATATAACAATAATGAAATGGATGAGTTTACTCGATTGCTTAGCCTGTAGTTATTCGTTTCTATTATATAGGGGCCTTAATTGTGGGTTTTATTAAAATATATTTTTTAGGTTAACGAGAGTTGTGATTAAATAGTTGTAAGCAAATATGTCGATAGTAGTGGCAAAGAATAGAACACCTGCGAAAAATGGGTAAAAGTTATAAGGGCTTTGTCTATTTTATCCTCTCCAAAATCTCACAATTATTTATTAGGGAAAGGATTGAACAAATATTAATAATATATTAAAATCCGTCCGGTACGCATAAAAAATGCGTTCTCCTCCATTTGTATAGGAAAATATTTGTTTTTTTTATCCCTCCTATAATAAAATGGCACACTAGAAAATTGACCCGTGACGTTTTTTTGTGAGATTTCACTGGCTATAAAAGAAGAGGAAATTTGTATGTCTGAACTTAGTAAAATGAGAAACATCGGAATCAGTGCCCACATTGACTCTGGAAAAACTACCCTTTCCGAGCGTATTCTCTTTTATTCAAATAGAATTCATGCTATCCACGAAGTTCGTGGAAAAGATGGCGTTGGTGCCACTATGGATTCTATGGAACTTGAAAGAGAACGAGGAATAACTATCGCATCTGCTGCGACAAACGTCACTTGGAAAGGACATCCAATCAATGTTATTGATACTCCTGGACACGTTGACTTTACTATAGAGGTTGAAAGGTCTCTTCGAGTTCTTGATGGAGCTGTATTAGTATTATGTTCTGTAGCAGGTGTACAAAGTCAATCAATTACTGTTGACCGCCAAATGAAACGCTATAAAGTCCCAAGAATTGCATTTATTAATAAGTGTGACCGTACTGGAGCTAATCCTTTTAGAGTAAAACAACAACTTGTTGATAAGTTGGGATTAAATGCAGTACTTATGCAAATTCCAATTGGTCTTGAAGATCGCTTAGAGGGTGTTGTTGACCTTGTAACTATGAAGGCTATCTATTTTGATGGTGATGATGGTGTTTCACTACGCTATGCAGAAATTCCAGCTGAACTACTTGATGTAGCTACAGAGAAAAGAGAAGAAATGCTCGATAGTATCTCTTTATTTTCAGATGAGCTCATGGAAGCTATGCTTGAAGAGAATGTTACTGAAGAACTTATCTATGCAGCTGTTAGAAAAGGAACTATTGCTTTAGAGTTAGTCCCTGTCCTTATGGGTTCAGCATATAAGAATAAAGGTATCCAACCTCTTCTTGATGCTGTTATTGGGTATCTACCTAACCCTACAGAAGTCACTAATACTGCCCTCGACTTAGATAATAACGAAGAAGTTGTTACATTAAAATCTGATGAATCCTTCCCTCCAGTTCTCTTAGGATTTAAGCTTGAAGATGGTCAATATGGGCAACTTACCTATATTAGAATTTATCAAGGAAAGATTAAAAAAGGTGATGAGTTAATAAATACTCGTAGCCGTAAAAAGTTTAAAGTTGGACGACTTGTAAGAATGCACGCTGCAAGCATGGAAGATATTGTTGAAGCTGGTTGTGGTGATATAGCGGCCCTCTTTGGTATTGAATGTGCTTCAGGAGATACCTTCTGCCATCCTTCACTCAACTATTCTCTCACTTCAATGTTTGTTCCAAAACCAGTTATCTCTTTGTCTATTAACCCTGTTGATAAAAAGTCAGCAGATAATATGGCAAAAGCTCTTAATAGATTTTCAAAAGAAGACCCAACATTCAACACCTATGTTGACCAAGAATCAAATCAAACGATTATTCAGGGAATGGGAGAACTTCATCTAGAAGTATATGTAGAGAGAATGCGACGAGAATATAAGGCAGATGTTGTTACCGATAAACCAGAAGTTGCCTACCGTGAAGCTATTAGTCAACGTGCTGAATTTAACTACACACATAAAAAGCAAACAGGTGGATCTGGTCAGTATGCCCGTGTTGCAGGATACATTGAACCAATTGAAGATTCTGAAGATGCTAAAGAGTATGAATTTATTGACAATATTAAAGGAGGGGTTATTCCTACAGAATATATTCCTTCTTGTGATAAAGGATTTAACCTTGCTATCAAAAAGGGTGCTCAATTAGGATTCCCAATTGTTGGGGTAAGAGCTGTTATCAATGATGGTGCTTATCACCCAGTTGACTCATCAGACCAAGCATTCCAAACAGCAGCATTAAGTGCTTTTAGAGATGTATATGACCGAGCAAAACCAATTATCCTTGAACCTATCATGAAAGTAAGCGTTGAAGGGCCAACTGAATTCCAGGGTAATATCTTTGGAAGTATAAACCAACGTCGAGGTATTATTGTAAGTAGTACTGAAGATGGTGCTAGTTGTACTGTTGATGCTGATGTCCCATTATCAGAAATGTTTGGGTATTCAACTGTTCTTAGATCCCTCACTCAAGGAAAAGCAGAGTTTACTATGGAACTCTCTAAATATTCTAAAGTTCCAAATAGTGTAAGTGAAGAATTAAAAAAGAATTATGAAGAGAAAAAGAGAAAAGAACAAGCAAAATAGTGTTCTATGTATAGAAGGAGCCGGTCTTTATGACCGGTTTTTTCTCACTTAATAAAGATTATACAAGAGAGTGTTACTGTGAAGAAAACCGTGGTATACTTTACAAAGACAAAATCTTGGAGGATGCGTACATATGGAAATTCAAGAGTTAAATGAGTTAAGCCCTTTAAGGGCGTTTGATAAATCACTAAACGGTGGTTTAGGAAAAGGGAATTTAGGAGTGCTTGTTTCTCGCCATGGAGTGGGAAAAACAGCGTGCTTAGTTCACCTTGCTACAGATAAATTGTTTAGAAATGAACACATTATCCATGTTTCTTTTTCAGGCAATGTTGAACACGTCATTAGTTGGTATAAAGAAGTCTTCAGACAAATTTCTGAAAACAAAGATTTAGAAGATGCTTCAGACATTTATAATGAAATACTTGCTAATCGTGTTGTTATGAATTTTAGTCAAGAAAATGTATCAGTTGAGAAAGTTTTATCAAGTTTAGAAACTCTCATTCGTCAAGGATCTTTTAATGCAGATGCAGTTATGTTTGATGGGTATCACCTTACTTTAGCAAGTGAAGAAGATGTCAGAAAAATTAAACAATTTGCTTTAGATATGCGCCTTGAAGTATGGTTCTCGGTATCTCCTGTCAAGATGAACATTAACTATGATGCCTATGGTGTTCCTGAAACGATGTTGAAATATGAAGAGCTTATTGATGTTCTTATTGGGCTAAAATACAACGAAGATATGGATAAAGTAATTATGACTCTCGTAAAGGATGGAGAATCTCTTGATCCTAAACCAATGCAAGTAAAGCTTGATCCTAAAACAATGCTTATTGTTGATTAAGTAATTATATTTACCTCATACAGACCTGCATATTCTACGTGCAGGTCTTTTCTATACCCAGTAGAGGTTGTCTGTTTCTTCTGAAGATTGTTTTTCTTCTAATAAAACTACTACTTGAGCAATGATTGCATCAGTAGTTCCCACTTCTCCCAACAGATGTTCAGCAGTTTTTGCTTTTATTGAGATTCTAGAAATTTCTATCTCCAATAGAGAAGCAAGAGCATTTCGCATTTTATTTATATAAGGCCCTAACATAATATCTTGAAGAATAATGGTGCTATCAATATTTACAATAGAATAATCTTTTATTAAATGGAGTGTCTCTTTAAGCAAGATACTACTTGGAATATCTTTGTACTTGTTATTGCTTGGAGGAAAATGCTTTCCTATGTCACCAAGGGCTAAAGCTCCTAAGAGGGCATCAATAAGGGCATGAATAAGGACATCTCCATCAGAATGTGCTAGGGAGCCTTTAAGACTCTCTATCTCGAGTGCCCCTATGAACAGCTTTCTCCCTTCAACGAGTCGATGAATATCCCATCCAGTACCTATTCTCATAATGTATCCTTGTATTTGATAATATCTTCGTAGGTAGTTATTTTCCTATTATCAATACTACCTTTAGAGACAGCAACTTCATGCCCTGTATCATTATAGATTTCACTATCATCTACATATACTTTTTTACTCTCTTCTATTTGCCTATGGCTATATAGGATTTCTGGGAAGCGAAAGATTTGAGGAGTTTGAATCTGAACAAGGTTAGTTCTATCTATATGCTTATCAATTAGCCCCTCTTTATTAATATGTTTGACAGCATCATGTATAGGAATTGCAGGAACTGCTGAGCCGAAGATCGATGCAGTAGCAAGCGTTTCAATAATGAGGGATTCACTGACAAAGGGGCGGGCTCCATCATGAATTGCAACAAAAGAGATGTCGAGAGCAAGTTCTTCAATGAAGCTAAGGGCTTCTAGTACAGATTTTTGTCTTGTAGAGCCCCCTTCAACGAGGTATATGGGGATGATGGGGGCAAATAAGAGATTGTCGAGGGCACTCTCACACTCATCCTTATAGAGAGGGGGGTAGGTGACGATAATAGTTTGTACGTTGGGGATTACTGTGAAAGGGAGAACTGAATGGTAAAGAATAGTTCTGTCATCTAAAAACATATATTCTTTTTTTCCAACAGCACTTTCATGAGATGATTGAAAACGTTCACTTAAACCTGCAGCAGTAATAATCACAGCATGATGAGGGAAGGCCACTATACTTCCTTTTTGTTTTGTCCACCAGACTCAAGTTTGCCAAAAATCATTGCTTCAAGTTCTTCACGAGGACGGTCTAACGATAAAGAAGTTTCATCAATGAGAATCCGAAGAGCATTATCGTAAAGTTTCCTTTCTTGTACAGGAAGTTCTTTTATTTTAGACCTATGGTATAAAATTTGAACAACTCTAGCAATTGAGGCAATAGACCCTTCAGTTAATAAATCAACATTCATTTGATAACGAGCCTTCCAATCTATAGGAACTTGTTCAAGTTTGTGGGTGATTGAAGAAAGGGCTTCCATAGCCTCTGAAGGAGGTACGATTGGTCGTATTCCAAGTTCAACTATTTTGGCTACAGGAACCATAACAGTCATATCAGAGATGTCTAGATAGATTTCATAATACATACTTGTTGTACCACGAAGTGTCTTTTCTTCAATTTTTTTGATTACACCAACTCCTTGAAGTGGGTAAACTACATGGTCGCCAAGAACGTAAGATGGGTTTTTTTCAGAGGATGTCATGCTGGCCATTATACCCTAAATTTAGGTAAACAACAAGTATAGTAAAATTCTTCTCTATACGCTATATTATCGTAAATGAAAAAGAAATTACGTTTTAGTGGAATCCTCTTACACCCAACAAGTTTATATGGATCTTATGGGATTGGGGACCTTGGGCAAGTAGCCAAAGATT
This sequence comes from Spirochaetia bacterium, assembly GCA_009929055.1. Classification (GTDB taxonomy): domain Bacteria; phylum Spirochaetota; class Spirochaetia; order Sphaerochaetales; family Sphaerochaetaceae; genus SABI01. The sequence continues at coordinate 36,355 of SABI01000001.1, forward strand.
TTATTTTAATGCTTGAACAAAGTGGAGTTGGCTTGTGGCAAATTCTCCCATTAACACCGGTTGGGTATGGGGCTTCACCTTATGCAGCTCAGTCTGCTTTTGCTGGAAATGAACTTCTTATTAGTATCGATGAACTCATAAACGATCTGCTTCTTAGACATGAGGATATCTCAACTATTCCACATTTCTCTGACTCTATCGTTGAGTTTGATAAAGTTGCTTCTTTTAAGAAACCGCTCCTCTCTTTAGCTGTTTCTCGATTTATTGCAATTGGTGATAAAAAAATACAAAAAGAGTATCATGAATTTCTTACTACACACTCCTATTGGATAGAAGACTATGCCCTCTATAAGGCTTTAAGTGATTATTACAACGATACAAGATGGTATAGTAAATGGGAAGAAGGGCTTAAACACAGAGATGAAAAGACACTCCTTCTTTGGAAGAAGAAGTTAGCAAAAGAGATTGAAGAGCAAAAAATATTGCAATTCTTTTTCTTTAGGCAATGGCAACGTATTCACAATTTTGCTAAAGAACATCAAGTAGCTATTGTTGGAGATATTCCTATCTTTGTTGCTCATGATAGTGCAGATGCGTGGTCTCATCGCTCTTATTTAAAAATGGATGATGAAGGAAAACTTGAGAAGATTGCTGGGGTTCCACCAGATGCTTTTAGTCCAACTGGGCAATTATGGGGAAATCCTGTGTATAACTGGGAAGCCTTAAAAAAAGATAATTATTCATGGTGGATTAAACGAGTATCTCATCAACTGTTGTTAACTGATATGGTTAGAATGGATCATTTTCGAGGTTTTGAGGCAGCATGGGAAGTTCCTTTTGGCGATACCACAGCTGAGAATGGAAAGTGGGTAAAAGCCCCTGGGATCGATTTTTTTAACGTACTAAGAAAAGAAATTGGCTACCTTCCAATAATAGCAGAAGACCTTGGAGTAATTACCAAAGAGGTAGAAGAATTAAGAGATTCTAATAACTTCCCTGGAATGAATATCCTTCAGTTTGCTTTTAATGTAGATGAACAAGGGAACTTAGATGCCCATCATTCTTACCTTCCCCATAATTGGGATGCTCTTTGTGCCTCCTATACAGGAACACATGATAATAATACTACTAAGGGGTGGTATGATGCCCTTCAGGAGAGAGAAAGAGATGCTGTAAGGCGTTATTTGAGTTGTGGTGATGAATCTGTCATCTGGTATTTTATAAGGGCTGTGATGGCTAGTAGTGCAATGTATGCTATTGTCCCATTTCAAGACATTCTTGAGTTAGACGGGAGTGCGAGGATGAATTTTCCGGGCACCTGTGGTGGAACAAACTGGGCCTACAAAGTAGCTCCTGGTTCCTTTAATAAATCAATTAAAGATAAGATTAAAGCGATGGTCGCCCCCTTTGGTCGTGATGGAAGATATAAAGATCTTATTAAAGCTGTTGCCGATTGATTCGTTCTAAAGATCGTAAGGGATGGATGTTGATACTATTATCATACCAACCCCTTACTTGTGAAGAGTCTATTATATGCAAAGAGAACCCCGAATGAATTGGAAAGATAATAGCATCTTCTAATAGGATATTTTGTGCTTGTTCGATATACAACTTACGTTCTACTTCATCGCTACTTTTTAAAGCCTCTTCTAAAAGATAGTCGTACTCTTTGTTTGAATAGTTAGCAATATTATAAGAACTTGAGCTACTAAACAATGGTAAAAAGGCAAATGGATCATTAAAATCAGCAACCCAAGTAATATACGAGACATCGTATGGATTTTCTCTAGGGTAACGAGTGTATAAAGACAATGGGACGGTATCAACAATAACAGGGATTAAAAGAGTATTAGCCCAGAAAGTAGCTAAGTGAGAGGCTGTTTCTTGAATAGGAGCTCCTCTATGAATTGCCATGCTAAGGGGAGGAAGAGATGAAAAGGATGAATAGCCTGCCTCTTTAAGGAATGAGAGAGCTTGTATGGTGGTATCATTAGAGTTTTTTTTGTCTGCCCAAGTTGTCATAGGGATAAGTGTGTTAGATGGAAAAAGCTGACCACTATTGGCCCTAATTTCATCCCAAGGTGTAATGAGTGAGATTGCTTTTCTTACTCGTGAATCACTATAGGGACCACTTTTTGCACTGAAATAGAAAAACCCTGTTGCATAGGTTTGGCTTATGTGGAGGTCTTTCTTTTCTCTAAGCAATTGAGGAGGGACATAGCTAAGGAGCCACTGCGCCTCTTTATTTAGATATGATTCGATGGCTCCAAGTTCATCTTTAATTAAAATTTGAATATAGTCGCTCTTAACAGAAGAGGAATCATGATAATATCTATTTTTTGCTAAAAGAATTTTATTTTGGCTACTTTCTTGGAGTGTATAGGCACCAGAAGTTGTTAAGCTTTGCTTTCCATTTTTGAAGGAATCAGGGTGGATTGCAGCAAAGACTACATTGGTGAGTAAAGAGGGGAGATAAGGTGCCCTATTATTAAGTTGAACTTCTACTACATATTCTGATTTCTCATATATACCGACATCTTCCTTTTTCCCATTTCCAAGGCGATAATCCTTGGCCCCTTTTACCACATCGAATAAACTTACAAGATAACTTTTTTGAGCTATAGGGGAGGCACTTTCTAGTAAGTGTAACCAAGAAATCAGAAAGTGCTTTGCTTTTATAGAGTCTCCATTTGAAAATTTAGCTGATTTTTTGATATAGAACGTCCAAATTAAGCCATCACTGCTCATATCGACTTTTTCTGCTATTGCTTTTACAGCTTCTCCTGTTTCATTATCAACTCGAAATAATCCCTCATAGATTCCTTCAAGAATCAAAAGAGAGAGTTCATCATTAGCAACAAATGGATCTAACAGGGGAGAGTCATCTCCTTGGGGATAAACTATGGTAAAGATATTTTCCTTATCCAATACGGACAAGGGTTCTTCAAGATTCCCTTTACTAATAAGAGGACTTAGTGAAAAAGGGAGAATTAATACACAAAGTATGAAGCAATATCTTTGTACTCTTTTGTTCACACACACTCCTCATATAACAAAGTAGCTACATCTAGGGCCATAGATTGAAGTGATTCTCCTAACTCTATGCTAGCGAGGTTAATTATTTTTGAATAGATGTCTTGCTTTGTGTAAGGGGTTTGGGGGAGTATGTTTTGAAGAAATTCAATGAACTCAACTGCAAGGGCGTCACTTGATAAAGCTACTTCTTTAATTAGCCCTTTTTGGACTGTAAAATCGAAGGTAATTCTTCCCCATTCAAAACGCTTTGATATTGGGTGAGTAAAGTGGGGAGATGAACCATACAACCATTGCCAGCTACTATATTGAGTATATGTTTCATTGAGGGTTGGCTCTAAAGAGAGGTTTGATAAAGTTAATGCCTCTACTTCAACTCTACTTTCATAGGTGTTAAAAAATTCTTCAATAATAGCTTCACATAATTTTTCATGGGTAATTGAGGGTTCAATAGTTGCTAGATTTGTCACCCTCGAAGAAACTGAGCGGATTCCTTTTGAGACTAATTTTTCTTTATCAGGGGTGAGGTAGAGGGGAAGAGCCCCCATATTAGCATTTATAAGGAGGGTTCCATGATGGAATGCTTTTTTGCTGTTTTTCTTAAAAGCGCTTCCTGAAAACTTTTTATCTTCTACTAATAAGTCATTTCTCCCACTAGTCATTCCCTCAATTCCAAAATGTGTAATAGCTTTAAGAATGATAGAGAAGTTTCTTTGTATATCATAATCATCTATAGGGGACATGAATGTAAAATTAGTATTGCCTAAATCATGGTAGACAGCACCACCGCCACTTTGACGACGCGAAAGGATGATATTATCTCTCTCCATTGCTCCAAGATCACACTCAATCCATGGATTTTGAAAGCGTCCAATTACAATACAAGGCGAATTGCGCCAAAGGAACAATATATGTTCATCATCTGGAAAGTTCTTGAACAACCAATCCTCTGTTGCAAGGTTGAACCAAGGGTCATTATGTTCTGCTGTAAAAACTCTTACTTTATTCATATGCTTCCCCATTTTTAGCGTAGGATGTATTTTACCTTGTTTACACACCTAAGGCAACAACATATACTTACCCTGCTATGAATATCATACTTTTTGAACAACATGAACCTCTTGGTCTCCTCTCTGTAGACGATTACCGCTCCATTCATATCATGAGCGTCTTGAAATTGAAGATAGGTGAGTCTTTTATTATGGGGGTAATCAATTTACACCAAGGAATTGGAACGATTGTTGATATAAATAAAGAGTCTATTCACTATACATACCAGCAAACAAGTTTAGGAGTCCCTCTTTATCCCCTTACACTCCTTGTGGGGCAAGTGCGTCCTATAAGTATGAAAAGAATTTTAAGAGAAGCTGTGATGCTAGGGGTAAAGAAAGTAATTATTTCAGGATGTGACCTTACTGAAAAGTCGTATGAGAATGCTAAAATTTGGAGTGACCAAGAATACAAGAAGTACCTACTCGATGGTGCTATGCAAGCAGGAAGCCCTCATATTAGTGATGTAGAGCTTATTAAAAGCGTTTATAAAGTTCCACTTACGTTTGATAACCTCATACTCCTTGATAATATTCTTCCTTCCACTAGATTCTCATCCACCCCCCTAAAAGGTAGTACATTGCTTGCAATAGGACCAGAAAGAGGCTTCTCTGATAAAGAGAGGTCTTTCTTCATACATAGTGGATTTACTGTTCATTCACTAGGGAGGAGGATTTTACGTACTGAAACAGCTTGTTCTGTGGGAGTAGGTCTAGCCCTCTCTTGCATGAATTATTTGTAATAGGTAGTATGTAACAATTAGAGGAGAAGTCGTATGGCCCACTGTGTTGTTGAAGAAGCAGAGAAGATTTTAGATAAAGAGTTTAAGGTTCTTGATAAAGGATTTGTTCGTCTCGTTGATTATCTAGGGAGTGATGAACGCATTGTTCAAGCCGCAAGAGTCAGCTACGGTGATGGGACAAAGACGTATCGTGAGGATAAGGGACTTATTAATTATCTCCTGAGAAATGACCATACATCCCCTTTTGAACAAGTTAATTTTACTTTTCATATTAAAATGCCTATTTTTGTTGCTCGCCAATGGATTCGCCACCGCACCGCTCGAGTGAATGAGATTAGTGGCCGCTATAGCATTATGAGCGATGAAGCCTATATTCCAGATCTTGAACATCTTAACTACCAGAGTTCTGATAACAAGCAAGGGCGTAGTGTTGAAGCAATGCCAGCTGAAGAATCTTTGAGAATTCAGCGTTTGATTGAGGAAGACCAAAAAAGGGCATTTGAAACATATCATACCCTATTAGAGGGTGATTTAGCTCGAGAAATTGCCCGAATTAACCTTCCTCTCAGTATGTATACTCAGTGGTATTGGCAGATGGATTTGCATAATCTCTTCCACTTTCTTGCTCTTCGTCTTGATGAACATGCTCAGTGGGAAATTAGAGTATATGCACAAGAAATTTTCGAAATTATAAAAAAAGTAGTTCCTGTCGCTGCCTCTGCTTTTGAAGAGTATAAGCTTAATGGAAAGATATTCTCATCTAATGAGATAGAGGCGATTAAAGAGATGTTAGATGGTAAAGAAAATCCCTTAACAGGGAGAGCTAAGACTCTATTTATGGAGAAGTTAAATAAAAGAAGTTAGGCTATCTTTTTATTCGATCTTTTCTTCTTGTTTAATTTTTTTTGTCTTTTTTTTTCTGCTTTTAACTCTTTAAGGGTGAGAAAACCTCTCTCGGGAGTAACTCGTTCCATCAGAGTCTCTGGGTTGCTAAGAATATGCTGTAGTGTTTGTATACTCTTAATAAAGTAAAAACCATCAGCAATTCTTTCATCCAGTGTTACCCCAATTTCCATTTTATCAACAAAAGAACGTATTCCCTCTTCATTTACCACTCTCTTACGTTGCAACATACCCATGGTGATAAACATACTCGTGGTTCCCCATTCATAGAGGTGGTGATGGGGACTTCCCAATAAATTAATAGAGCCAAGGTTCGCAACAAAAGCGGTCGCATGAAGTCCATCAGCATCTCTTAATGCCTTTGGAGCAATCCCTTTTACATCGATATATTTCATGATACTCATAAGGAATCTTAATACTATTTTAGGGAAGTGAAGGAAAAATGAAATTGCGGCATCTGAGTCGTTATCGAGTCCCCCTTTCCTTGAGTCTTCAATAGTATTGTTTATAATTGTAGCCATCTCAGGAAAGGTCATAGTTGGTTCAAAATAGAGGATTGCGGAGTGCTCTGGAGCTTCATCAGTATAATCTTCTTTTACTACAAAGTTGAGACTTAACTCATTTCTTTGCCAAGCATCATAGTTCATAATGAAACGATTTAGTTGAGGTCTTAGGACTACAGTCCTCATAACAGCTGCTAAAAAGAATTCAAATACACGATATTGGTGATCTTTATTTACATCTTCTTTATTAAGCTGTTTTATGAAACGAACGGTATTTGTAAGGTCTATACTAAATTGATGATAAACAAGTGAATCAACTCTTTTTGGCATGAGATATGGGAGAATCCTTTTATAAGGAATTAAATTTGTTACGAAAGTTGCATCATTGCGTCTTTTCATCTACGAGTACCTACCTTTTTATTTTTTTCATTCACTCTTTTATTATTACGTTACTATTGTAAAGTGTCAACTGTCGATATTTAGAGGTACGGTTCACCTTGGAATATCTATATGTAATTACACAATATTGAAATATATGTATCTATAAACAAATGAAAAGGAGTCATTAAATTCCTTGTTTAATAGATATAGAGCCTTTCTCATCTTTATTAAGGGTACTAGGTTTTCCCGATTAACCGCATCCTTATGGAAGTGGTCAAGAGATTCTTGCAATTATTAGAGGCTAATTGTAATGTAGGTGGTATATGGAAATTTCGTTAAAAGATCAGGCAAAGTCTCTTCCTCATCATAGTGGTGTCTATATCATGAAAGATGCAACTAATAAGGTTATCTATGTTGGCAAGGCAAAAGACTTAAGAAATAGAGTGACTTCTTATTTTTTAACAGGGAAAGATATAAAAACCACATTTCTTGTAAGCAAAATAGCTTCTCTAGATTACATTATCACAGGGAATGAGTATGAAGCTCTTGTGTTAGAGAATAACCTTATTAAGAAATATCGTCCTCACTATAATATTTCCTTAAAAGATGGAAAAAGTTATCCCCTTATTAGAATTACTAACGAAGATTTTCCAAAAGTCTTTAGGACACGTCGAGTGATACATGATGGGTCTACCTATTTTGGTCCTTACCCAGACTTGAAAAGTCTTAATGAATATTTACTTCTCATTGATAAAATGTTCCCACTAAGAAAGTGTGGCATTCCTCTTCGTAAGAGACTTACCCCTTGTCTTTATTACCATATTGGACGCTGCTGTGGCCCTTGTGCAAATCTTGTCACAAAAGAAGAATATGGAAAACATATTGAGAAAGTTAAAAAGTTTCTCTCAGGTGAAGACGATGAGTTAGTGAGAATAACTCGTAATGAGATGAATGATGCGGCAAAGCAATTACAATTTGAAATAGCAGCCCAAAAAAGAGATCTTCTTAATTCATTAGAGTCTGTTTCAAGGGCTCAGCAGGTTGAAGACTTCTCTGTTGAAAGTAGAGATTATGCAGCGTGTGAGATGAGGATGCACCTTGCGACAGTAAGCATGCTTCAAATTAGAGATGGAAAGTTAATGGGTAAGGCTTTATATAGAGCTGAAACTTTTGGTGATGAAACAGATACCCTCGTTCACTTTCTCACTCAGTACTATAGTGATGGGGGAAATGTTCCCCAAGAATTATATGTCTCTCATGATGTCGATAGTGATCTTATTAGAACCTATCTAAATAAAGAGATGAATTATGATATTAATGTTTCAATACCGAAAGAGGGAAAGCATTATCGTGTACTGAGAATGTCAGCCGAAAATGCTTCTAGAGATGTTGAAAAGCGGTTAAGAAGTAATGGAAATCCCGAAGCATTAGAAGAGCTCATGGAAGTGCTTCAACTTGAAGAGCCTCCTATGTACATAGAAGGATTTGATATAGCACAACTAAGTGGTAAATATACTGTTGCCTCTCTTATTACATTTGTTGATGGAAACCCAGATAAATCTAATTATCGAAGATTTAATATAAAAAGTCTTGATGGAAGAATTGATGATTATGGAGCGATTAGAGAAGCTGTCACCCGGCGCTATACAAGGCAGATAAGAGAGAAAAAAAGACTTCCTGATTTAATTATGATTGATGGGGGAAAGGGGCAAGTTAATAGTGCAAAAGAGGCTCTTTTAGCCCTTGGTCTTGATACTCTTCCTGTTATAGGACTTGCTGAGAAGTTTGAAGAGATTTACTTCCCTGATGATAGGGAAGTGCTTGTGTTAAAAGAAGATTCCCTCGCTTTAAAAGTACTTATTGCTGTAAGAGATGAAACACACCGTTTTGCAACGAGTCTTAACCAATCACAGCGTTCTAAAGAGGCCACTTTTGCTTTGCTTGAATCTATTAGCGGAGTGGGGCCAGCTCGCTCGAAACGTCTTATGCTTAATTATGGCACTGTTGAAGATCTTTTATCTAAAGATCCAAAGGAAATTGCTAAGAAAACAAAAATTCCATTAGATGTAATACTGAGAGTTATTAAAACTTTGCATCTGTAGTGATAGATAAAAATTCAGGTCTATGTATCTCTTTTCCACGGTGAATCATTATAGTTGTAATGATTTCTTCTAGAATAAAAAGCTCTAAGTCATTACTAAATTCTCTGAGTTTAATATCGTAAGAACCAAGGGTTCCAATAATATTGCGGGTATCTGTTATCGTAAAAAGGGCAACAGCTCCGCGATATATTTCGTGATCACTTTTTCGTTTAATTGAGGTTCTTTTCCCTAATACAGAAGCTTCAAGTGTACTTTCTTCCCAGCTTTTACCTTTTGATAAATTTTCTTGTACAGATAATAAGCGCCTAAAAGACCATAAAAGTCCATTTATAAGAAGTATTCCTTGATTGTCTTGGTCACGCATAAGGGCGTGAAGAATTTCTAGTGCTGCTTGGTATCCTTTTGTAGCGATTGCTTCAAATAAGGTAAACACAGATTCAACTCTAGTGTGTTGCACATAGCGTTCAACATCTTCTTCTCTTACCCTTTCTACTTTATCTATACTCAAGTATTGCATAAGCTGTACTACTGCCTGGCGTAGTTGTGCTGTGTCATTTTCAACAAGCTCTAATAAAAGAGAAATTGCACTTTCTTCAACATCTACCCGATATGGCTTAAATAAGTTCCTTACCCATGCAGGTTTTTTATACTCATACATTTCATAAAAGATTTTCTTCCCATCTTTTGGGACAGCAGCATCAAGTTTTCCTTTTAATTTATAATCTTCACTAATAAGGACGAGTGTTGCACTCTCTATTGGGTTTGAAACATAGGAGACTAACGGGGCAATAAGTTGTTGGTTCATACTCTCCATTTGTGAGAGAATGACGAGTCTATGGTCGCTAAATAAAGAGTTGTTTTGGAGAACTTCGAAGATTTCTCCGTTGGTTGTTTCAAAAGGGTAGAAGCGATGTAATTCAGGGTCACTTTGAAATTCATTTTTCAAATTTGCCCTTATCTCTCTAAGGAATACACTTTTATCACCACTATCTGGCCCAAGGAGGGCATAGACCCTCATTCTATTAGTTTTCATAATCACGTATAATTAACTGAAGCTTTCCGATAATAGTGACATCTTTTGAAAAAATAGAACCATATTTTGAATTTTCAGGCCTTAGCTCAATTGCATTAGAAGTGAGATAGTATCGCTTTAATGTAACTCGGTTCTCTTCTCCAAGACGAGCAACTACAATGTCTCCATTACGAGCGTTGTTTACTTGCTTTATGATAGCTAAATCTCCATCTAAAATTCCAGCGTCTATCATGCTATCTCCTTCGACATGGAGAGCGAAGAAATTTCCATTCTTTGCAAGCATTGCTGAAGGGACATGGAGGTCATACTCTTTATTCTCTTCAGCAAGAATTGGAACCCCTGCTGCCGTAGAACCTAATACTGGAACACTTATTGTTTCTACTGAAGGGGAGGTGCTAAATCCTACAACTCCTGTTGACCGAGAAATTCCACTTTGAGAGTGAATCTGTCCTTTTTTCTCTAGAGCCTTTAAGTGGTCATGAGCAGCCTTTGCTGTAATTTTGAAATGGGTTGCTATATCCCTCACAGCAGGGGCATAGGAGTTGATTGTAATATAATCTTTAATAAAATTTAGAACCTCTGTCTGTCGCTGTGTTAATTCTTTCACTTTTACTCCTCGAAGCGATTAAGAAACAGTTGTTCGATTGCATCAATGGCTTCTGTTTCATCACTTCCATCTGTAGTAATTGTTATTTTTGATTTATATGCAGCACCAAGGGTAATTATTCCCATTATTGATTTTCCGTTAATTTTCATTCTATCTTTTTCCATGTAGAGCTGGGATGAAAATTTGTTGGCAACTTTCACAATTAAGGCAGCTGGTCTTGCATGAATTCCTGCTCGGTTTAATACTTCAACGACTCTTATGACCATGATTAGAAAGTCTCCTCATTATTATAATACAAGTTTCTAGCTGATTCACTTTCCAGCCACTTTAAGACACTTTGATCAAATTCTTTTGCTGAATAATAGCCTAATTTCTTGAGGCGTTCATTTCTTGCAGCAGTTTCTATAATTATTGGCACATTTCGTCCCGGTTTTACTGGAATAATAAGTTTAGGAATTTCTATTCCCAATAAATTTTCTTTCATTTCTTCGCCAATTCTATCATAATTTTTATTTGAATCCCACTCTTCAAGATGAACCATCAATTGCACTTGTTTTTTATCTCTGATAGCACCTACACCAAACAAGTTTGCAAGGTTAAGAATTCCTAATCCCCTTATTTCCATATGGTGTGCAAGTGAGGGGTTTTCCCCACTTCCTATAAGGAATGTATCACTAATATTGCGTAATTTTACTGTATCATCACTAATAAGTCGATGGCCCCGGTCAATAAGTTCTAATGCTGTTTCGCTCTTTCCCACACCACTATCTCCTAGAATGAGGACTCCTATTCCATAGACCTCAACAAGAACCCCATGGATAGTAATGGTGTCGGCAAATATTTCATCGAGCATTTGGATTAAACCTCGATTAAAACCAGCAGAGTCAAGATCTGTTTGTAGGATAGAACATCCTGAGCGTTCCGCGATTTCTATAAAGCGTTTGCTTGGATTTCCTCCATCACAGAAAATACAGGTGGGAATTGGATAGCTAAAGAGTTTTTCAAGTGATTCGAGAGTATTCTTAGATTCTAATTTTTTAAGATATTGTTGCTCTCCTCGTCCAAATACTTGAATACTATCAAAGCTAAACTCATCAAAGAATCCACTTAGAGGAAGTCCAGGTCTACTTATTTTACTTGTAGTAAGTTCTCTCGATAATCCAGAACGACCAGCTATGCAAGTGAGCTGCAGATGGTTGTGCTCTTTTAGATCTAAGTCTAATAAATCAAGAATTGAAAATGACGGCATACAATCCTCCTAGCTGTTGAGTATAGCATAAGCAACAAAGTTTGACATAACTCAATCAATTAAAGTTCGTTGGAATATATCTTTTTATTTCATTTCTTTATAATACTTCATTACTATACATGCGTCTACTTCTCCATCAATGTACGAAAGATAATAGTTTTAAGTTGGTATAAAAAAGCCTCAGAAAATCTGAGGCTTACACTAAATTTCGATGAAATATTCATTTAGAGGTCAATGATCTTGTATTTTCCCCTTCTCTTTTCGTGCAATAGAATCAATCTTATCTATTAGTAGTTCAATTCCTTCGTACAATTCATAGCATTCTGTACTCACCATTTTTACTAACCCCCAAGAGAAATGAATCTTTGCTTCGAGGTTATACCCTTGTCCTACATGATCTTTTTTAACAGTAATCGTTAGGTCGTGGATAAATTTTTCTGCAAAGGCTAGTTTCTCTAACTTTTTGTCAAAAAACTCTCTTGTCGTGTCGCTCACATTGTAATGGATTCCTTTGATTTCTAAATTCATAGGTCCTCCTTAAAACAGATCCTATAATAAAGATAAGAGAGCTGATATGAAAAGTCAAATCAATTACAGCATCATTTCATGTCATTATGATAATCTGTTACTAAAATAATAGAGAGAATATAACAGAGAATATGTGAAATATAGAATTTATTAACTGTTATAATATAATAAATTATAGCTAATATTTAGAATATTTGCTTCTAAACAATTTTAACATATATTTCTCTAATTTCCTTGTTATCTTAAGTATGAGGAGTCTAGATTTAGTTCCTTTCGATATTTATTAACTGTCCTACGGGCTATTTTGATTCCTTCGTTTTGAAGTATATCAGATATCTTTTGATCACTTAGAGGTTTATCTCCTGTGTGGTTTTTAATGATTTCTTCGACTTTTTCTTTAACTGCAGTTTTTGATATCTCACCACTAGCACTAGCTGATGTTGAGAGGGCTGAGCTAAAAAGTTCTTTAATTGGAATAATCCCCCAGTCGGTGTCGATGTACTTACTTATAACAGCCCGTGATATTGTTGTTTCATGAAGGTTTAAGCGAGTAGCAAGATCTTTGTAAGTGAGAGGTTTTAAAGCTTTTGGCCCTTCTAAAAAGAATTGGTACTGCTCTTCTAATAAGAGTAGACCTATTTTTTTGATAGTCTCATTTCTCATATCGATACTAGAAATTAATTGGTTAGCTGATTTTATTGCTTCTTTAATATAACTCAGCGTCTCTTTATAGTGAGGGTCATCTTTGTTACCAGTAAGAGAAGAGAAGTTTTCATCTATGATTAATTCTGGAATCATCCCTTTATTAAGGATAAGTTGAAGTCTCCCTTCGACGTTTTTTACCCTCAACTCTGGTATAATATATTGAGTCTCTCTGCTATCAAACTGACTAGCAGGATAGGGGTTAAGTGTTTTCAGATATTCGTAGAGGAGCTCAACTTGTTCTTCATCTTCATTGATGATTTTACTTACTTCTTTGAATTTACCCATTCTAAGTTTTTCGAGATGGTCATTAATTAATTGCTCTAATATGAATAGTTCTGTAGAGTTGAGGCCCTCAATTTTGGCTTGAAGGAGAAGAGATTCTCTAAAATCTTTTACTGCAATCCCTGGAGGATCAAGAGACTGAACAATTAATAGGGCTTTATTGAGTTCTTTTTTTTTGCTAATAGGGGCAAGGGAAGAGAGTTCATTATTATGAAACCCGTTATGATTTAAATTGCTTATGATAAGATGAGAGAGGGTATAGAGCTCTTCATCGAGTTTCATACATCCTAGTTGTCTTAATAGATATTCTTGAAGAGACTCCTCACTACTCAAGGCTCCTTCTAAAAATTGTTGGTTGTTATCGCTTGCTTCTTGGTTATACGATGAAGAGAGACGTGTATAATCACTTCCAAATTTACTTTTGTCACTATAATCATCTACTATTGAACCTTTTTCTGACCTTTGTGCAAGCCGTTCAATAGAGATGTTTTTTTCGTTAGGGATTTCAAGGGCTGGATTTTGTTCAATTTCAGCTCTAATTTTTTGTTGTAGTTCAAGGTTACTCATCGCTAGTACTTCAAATGTTTGGATGAGTTGAGGAGATAGAGAAAGTTGTTGTTTAAGAGATTGTTGAAGATTAAGAGAGGTGTTCATTATACCTCCCCGTGAGTAAAATCTTCACCAAAATAGAGTCTTATTGCTTCACTATTAGCGAGAAGATCTTGTCGAGTTCCGCTAGCGAGTAATTTCCCTTCATGGATGATATAGCCCTTGTGAGTAATGCTGAGAGTATCTCGAACATTGTGGTCAGTAAGGAGAATTCCTATCCCCTTTGCTGAGAGGGCAGAGATAATCATCTTTATTTCATACACAGCTTTTGGATCGATTCCTGCAAATGGTTCATCTAATAGGAGAAATTTGGGGTTGCTCGCAAGAGAACGAGCTATTTCAGTTCTTCTTCTCTCTCCTCCACTTAAGGTGTAGCCGTACTGATCTTTTACACTTGAAATACCAAATTCATCGAGTAATTGTTTCACAAGCTCTTTTTTTTCTTTTCTCGTTAAATCATCACGAGTATCAGCAACAAGGGCAATGTTTTTTTCAACAGATAATTTCCTGAATATTGAAGGCTCTTGGGGCAAGTAGGATAATCCTCTTGTACTTCTTCGATACATTGGAAGATGGGTAACATCTTCACCTTCGATGAAGATATTTCCTCCATTGGCTTTTATGAATCCAACTATCATGTAGAAGATGGTTGTTTTTCCAGCACCGTTTGGTCCTAACAACCCAATTATCTCCCCCTTATTCATTGAAAACGAAACATCATTTACTACTTGTTTCTTTCCATACCGTTTTTTGAGGTGTTGTATTGATAACCCTGGGATAAGTTCTTTATTGCTCATTGATAGACCCGCTAATCTCACCACTCATTGAAATCTCATTAGTCGATAAATTCACTATAGTAATTGAAGAAGAGTAGGAGTCCCCATTATAGGAAGTGAATGCATCTCCTATAACGCTTACCATCTCTTTTTCTCTCTCATATTCAATACTGTTACCTTTAAGAGTCATGATACCATTTTCAGTATTGCGATGAATTGACGCACTCACCTGTAGCTTCATGTTTCCTGTGTTGCTGTCATAATTTAGATATGCACCACTAGCGATAAGTTCATTATTTAGGTCTTCTATCTCTACCCAGCCATCTACTAGCAGAGTATTTTTTTCTCTATCAAAACTAATTTTATTACTTTTTATGATGATGTTCTTTTCACTATCTGTAATTATTACTTTGTCAGTTCCTGTGAGAAACCGAGCATTTGGTCCTATAAGTTCAATTGCTTGAGCACTAAGGGTGATAGAACCAGAAACAACAGTAGCCCCTTGCGTTAATGAAATAGCCTCTTTACCTTCAACCATCACCGCTTTTGTATAGCCACCCTTAAAACTAATGGGCTCTGTTGCCCCTACTATTGTTAAAAGAGGTATAAAAAGAGAGATGATAAGAGATCGAGAAATTCTTTTTTTATTCATAGGTCAGGACTCCCTCTTCTAATTGGGAAAATTCAAAGGTTACTTTTTCTATATTTCCTTCAAATCCCTTTCCTTTCAGTATATCACCTTTTTTATTTGTTAAGGTGATAACCTCATTTTCTTTTCCTTTTACTATTTTATTTTCACTAAAATAGGTGAGTGATATCCCTTGTATGAGTAGTTCATCGGGGTATATGGTAAGAGAAACTGAGTTTTCTAATTCAATGTCATTTGTGAGGGTGTCTATTTCCCCTCTTCCAAAATTTCCTTTTAATAGAATTTCTTTTTCATTATTATATTGAATGAAAGAAGCCTCAGTTATGTAAGTTTTATTGATTTCCTTATAAATCTCGATAGTTTTACCTTTTACAAATATTGGATTGTTATCTCCTCGTGATATTTGGTAATTGGCTTCTTGGAGTTGAATATCGGGATAGGCAATTCCTTTCATTCCTAATTGAGCTTCTGCTTCATCAATAGAGCAGGAGTAAGAGAATAATGAGATAATTAGTATAATCAATACTAAAAATGGTTTCACTTATACTCCTTATTCAATTATTCGAGTGATTTCAGGAGTATATTGGGAAGATTGTATTTTAGAGAACATTCCACTAAGAAAGAATCCAACCGCAATTCCTCCCACGCCTATAAGAATGTGGATTAATTCAGAAGAAGTAGGAAGAAAAGCCATTGCTAGGTAGTATCCTATAGGAAATAAGATAAGGGGAACCATAAGGGTAATGAATCCTGCAAAGATTGTTTTTCCTGGTGGAAGATAGAGTTCTACCATATCCCCTTTCTTGAGTGGTTTTTCACTACTATTTTTTGCAGTAAAAGTTTTTCCTTTTGTTGAGCAAAGAGCTCCCGCATGGCAACTTTCACAGGCAGAAGTATTACAGGCAACTGTAATATGTGAATTATTTTTTATATTTACGACTTGCGCAACTTCATACATACGATATTTCTCCTCATCCCTGTTTTTCGGGACTCTCTACATGGTATTTGATGGTCTCAATTGAGACAGCTTTAGCTGAATCATCTAGTTCTACTATTACCCCTTGAGCTTCTAATGTTCCCCACGTTTCAATGCTGCGAGATGGTACTTGTGTAATAAATCTCGTAATTTCAGTTTTGGCTTCAAATCCACCAACACCACTTATACTACCACACATTCCATTATCAGTAATCATTGCAGTATTGAGGGCTAATAATCTCGCATCACTTGTTAGAACTTTTGTGTGAGTTCCAATCATTGCAGCAATTCGCCCATCAACATGGAAGGCCATCGTATTCTTTTCGGCAGTAGTTGATGCATGGAATTGTAAAAAGATTGCATCTGTATCCTCTTTTAGTCTATCAATAAGGGTGTTTATGATGATAAAGGGGTTAGAAACACTAATTCTTGAGAATTCAGATGTTCCTAATAAGGTAATAAAAGCACATTTCTTTCCATTTATTTCAACAATTTTATATCCTTTGCCAGGACTCGATGAAGGAAAGTTTGCGGGTCTAATGATTTTACTAGTAGTGGAAATTGAATCAACCATATCTTTTTTAAAATATGTTTTCTCTCCAGTTGTAATGAGATCAAGTCCGCTTTTAAAGAGTTGGATGGCATGAATGTGCCCAATTCCAAATCCATTTGTGGCCCCTTCTCCATTAGCAACGCAAAAATCAATGTGGTGTTCTTCTTTAAGAGCTTTTAGCCCTTTCTTTATTACGTGCAATCCTGGCTTTCCAACTATTTCACCAAGAAACAATATTCTAGTTTTCATACGTCATACTGTAATGTTCTTTTCAACCTTTTTCAAGTTTGCTTGCTTCCTTTATGTTCATGACTTAGAATCATAGTATAGCCGTTAAGGGGGATATACGTGAAACACTATCTTCGTGCTCAATTATTTCAATATTTAATGAG
This sequence comes from Spirochaetia bacterium, assembly GCA_009929055.1. Taxonomy (GTDB): domain Bacteria; phylum Spirochaetota; class Spirochaetia; order Sphaerochaetales; family Sphaerochaetaceae; genus SABI01. The sequence continues at coordinate 53,428 of SABI01000001.1, forward strand.
TACTTATTATATGGGACTAAGAGAAGTTCCAGAACAAAGGGTTCTTCCTTTCAATTTTCGTTACCAAAAACCAAAAGAACTTCTTAGCAAAATGAGCGATAGTGAAAAACTTACCCTTATTGCAGGAATAAAAAACTTCTGCATTCCTGGAGTCGATTCTTTAAATCTCCCTCCTGTTTGGATGAGCGATGCCTCTAGTGGAGTGAGGGGTGTTGATGCCAATGTTACCTCTTTTCCATCTGTTATTGCGATGGGCTCTACTTTTAACAAAGACCTTATAAAAAAAGGGGGCGAAATAATTGCCAAAGAGTGTCGTGCTCTTGGTATTTCAATTCTTCTTGCCCCTGGGGTGAATATTGCCCGAGTTCCAATTAATGGAAGAAACTTTGAATATTTCGGAGAAGACCCATATCTCGCTAAGATGATGGCCCTTTCCTATGTAAAAGGGGTTCAAAGTAAAGGGGTAGGGGTAAGTGTAAAACATTTTGCGTGTAATAATAGTGAATATGATCGGCATAAGAGTAATTCAATAGTTGATGAGAGAACTTTGAGAGAGATATACCTCCCCCCATTTAAAACATGTGTGGAGGGTGGTGCTGTTGGGATTATGACAAGTTATAATCAAATAAATGGGGAATATGGGAGTGAACATTCCTATTTACTCACTCAGATTTTACGAAAAGAGTGGAACTATAAGTATATGGTCATTAGTGACTGGAATAGCCTGTATTCAAAAGATGCTTCTCTAGCTCATGGTGTCGATATTGAGATGCCAAAAAGAAAATACTTTCCTAAACCTGATACTATTCTTACTGAGGAACAACGAGAACAGGTAGATGAAAAAGTATTACATATATTGAACTCTATTGATGCTATTGGTGCCTATAAGAGAGACCTCCTTGATAAAAGAGATCAGTTAAAAACAAAAGAGCATGAAAATATTGCCCTTAGTATTGCCAAAGAGTCTCTTGTTTTATTAAAGAATGAAAATGTGCTCCCTTTAATCTCTAGAAAAGTGAAGAGGATAGCTGTTGTGGGAAGGTTTGCAACAAAAGAGCCAACAGGGGGAGGAGGCTCTAGTTTTATAAAACAATCTTACCCCGGTCGTTCTATTGAAAAGGAGATAAAAGAGGCCTTTCCTAATTGTTCAGTAACAAGCTTTAAAAAGAGATGGTATAAGAGTCGAGAGATTTCTCAGTATGTCAGTTCATGTGATGCTGTTATTGTGAGTGTTGGATTTAATCATGTTGATGAAAGTGAAGCATATGATAGAAGATGGACTCTACACAATTCTGATATTGAAGATATTACTCATGCAAGTAAGATGAATGATCATACTATTGTTGTCGTTCACTCGGGGGGTGCATTAGAGATGCCTTCTTGGTACCATCTTCCTCATGCAATTATCTATAGTGGGTATTTGGGCTCTTATTCTGCAAAAGCTATTAAGGGTCTTTTATTTGGTGAATTTAGTCCTAGTGGGCGTCTTCCTTTTACTATTGCACACAAATTAGAAGACTATGTTAGTATGGAAAACTATCCAAAAGATTTTGATAAAATTTCTTTAAGAAGAATCGTTGTAGGACAAGGAAAACCTCATGTAAGAAATATTATTGATATCCCTTATGATGAGAAGCTGATGGTAGGATACCGTCAGTTTGATACGATTGGACCTGATCCTCTCTATCCATTTGGGTCTGGGTTAAGTTATGCTTCTTTCAAGTACGAGGGGCTTATTGTAGAACAGAATGAGAATAAGCTCTCTATTTCATTTACTCTTACTAATACAAGTTCAATAGTAGCAAGTGAAGTTCCTCAGTTGTATATACGACCAAAAGTGAGTAATCGTGAAAAACCTTTTCAACAGTTGAAAGGATTTACGAAGGAGTCTCTTAAAGCTAAAGAAAAGAGAGTGGTCTCTTTTTCCCTAAGTGAAGAAGATTTCTCCTATTGGGATGATGATAAGAAGAAGTGGGTAGTAGATAAAGAGCCCTATACTGTTTGTATTGGTAGCTCTTCAAAAGATCTTAGGTTGGTAAGTGAAGAAATAATAATGCCCTGAAGCTAAATACCTCAGGGCACCAATAGTAGAGAAAAGGGGCTCTTTATTTCTTAAGAGCTTCTAATGCTGCTTCATAATTTGGGTGATTTGTTACTTCACTTACATATTCTACATATGTGACTCTGTTTGATTCATCGAGCAAAAATATACTTCGAGCGATGAGTCCTACATTCGGTAAGTATGTTCCAAATGCATGGGCAAAGCTTCTGTCTTTGTGGTCACTTACTGTAATTACGTTCTTCACTCCATGAGCTCCGCACCAACGAGCTTGAGCAAATGGGAGATCCATTGAAACAGTTAATACTGTCACATTAGGGAATTTTGTTGCTTCCTCATTGAATCTTCTTACTTCAGCATCACATACTGATGTGTCTAGAGATGGAACTGCTACAATGAGCTTTTTCCCTTTTATATCACTAAGTTTAAATGGGCTTAAATCATTATTAACAGCTGTAAAATCAGCAATTGTATCACCAACACGAACTTCTTGACCAACTAGTTCAACTACGTTTCCGGCAAATGTTACTTTCATATAGTACCTTCCTTCATTTATTACTTTCAAGATAATAAAGAAATATTTAATAGGCAATCTGTTTTAGTTGACACTACTCAATTCTTCACTATATCATTTCCACCAACGCCCAGATGGCGGAATTGGTAGACGCGCTAGGTTCAGGTCCTAGT